>CAZIDA010000178.1:0-7029 GCA_964537865.1 uncultured Acidobacteriota bacterium | reverse complement strand
TCAATGAACATTTTGCTTTACAACCCCGACAATGAAATCACCAACAATTTCATGCCGCATCTGTGGATGTTTCTTTTGAAATCCCTGACGCCGGCAAAGCATCAGGTGTTTTTGGTGGACGGCAACGCGCAGCGTCTGAGCGCGGCCGAGCTGACCGCCTACCTCCGGAAGCACCACATCGATCTGGTGGGCATCGGCGCCATGACGCGCATGATCCGGAAAGCCTATTTGATGGCCGACGTGGTCCGCGCGGCCGGGATTCCCGTGGTGATGGGCGGGCCGCACGTCACGGAAGTGCCCGACGAAGCGCTGGGTCGCGACGGCGTGCCGCGTCACGCCGACGCGGTCGCCCTGGGCGAGGCCGATCAAACCTGGCCCCTCATCGTTGCCGATGCCGAGCGCGGCGAGCTCAAAGAAATTTACGCCCCGGTGGATGCGGCCGGCGAAGAAGTCAAGCCCTCCCTGACCGATTATCCCATCGTTCCCTGGGATCGCATGGATCTCGATCAATTCAATTTGATCCGCCACTTTCCCCCGTGGGCGCGGCGCGCGCTCTCGCTGGTCGGCATGAGTTGGCAAACCTTTCACGTTGTCCCGATGGAGTCCGGTCGCGGCTGTCCTTACGGTTGCGATTTCTGCACGGTGACAGGATTTTTCGGCGACTCCATCCGCTTCCGTTCCAACGAAAGCGTAGTCAACGAACTGTTGACGTTGAAGGAGCTCGAGAGGCGGGAGAAGGGGAAGATCGCGGTCTTCTTCATCGACGACAATTTCGCCATCAATCCCAAGCGGACGAAGTCGCTGCTTCGGGAGATTATCGCTCAGAATGCCCAGATTCCCTGGGTGGCGCAAATCAGCATGAACCTGCTGCGCGATGAAGAGTTGGTTTCCTTGATCGCACAAAGCGGCGGCAGTTGGATTTTTATGGGACTGGAGTCCATCGATCCCGCGAACCTCAAGAGCGTGAGCAAGGGATTCAACAAGCCGGAACAATATCAAGAGGTGCTGGAGCGGTTGGCGCGCCATGGGCTGTACGCCATCACCTCCTTCATTTTTGGGATGGATGGCGACCGGCCAGGCGTGGCGCGACGCACGCTCGATGCGATTCATTCATGGCCGCCGGGACTGCCCGTGTTCGGTTTGTTGACCCCGTTCCCGTCTACGCCGCTCTACGAACGGTTGGTGTCGTCGGGCCGGCTCACGCAACCGAAACATTGGCTGCAATCGAAGGCCTTCACCATGAACTTTTCGCCACTGGGAATGTCGGCGCAAGAAGCGCAGGAAGAAGTGCGACAGGCTTGGGAAGCGTCCTACAACCCGGCCGCCATCGCTCGCGCAATGAACTGGCTGGAAACAAAATCGTTCCGGGATCGCTTGACGCACTTGCTTGTCCGCCTGGCTTTTCGGGGAATCTACTTTCCACAAATGCGCTGGCGCGAGTGGGCCCGCGTCCTCTTCGAGAATCGCCGCCCGGTTCTGCACTTGATCTATCAAGCGCTGAAATTAAAATTCAAACCGCGACCGGCAAAATCGCCTTCACGGGTGACGGCGCCGCAAATCGAGCCAACCACTTGAGGGCGAGCTTCGAAAATCTCGCTCTGGTAGCCCCGGCGGTTTTTGGCGCCGGGGAGTTTTTTGGGGGCGCGAACAAATGCCCCCGGCCTAAAGAACGGCCGGGGCTACCTAAACATTTCTAGAAGAAGCCCACGATCCGCCGCGGTGGATCGTGGCTACCAGAACATTTCATTCATTTGCGTGACGGCTTCCATCCAAAGGCCCGCGATTCAAATTCGAGCGAGGCCGGCAGATGAGCGGCAAAGTAAATCCAATCGTGGCGGCCGGGATAGAGATGGAACTCGTGAGAAATGCGTCGCGACTTTAGAATTTCATCCAAGCGCCGCGTGCCCGCGTCAAAGCCGAAATCATCTTCTGTTCCACAATCAAAATAAATCTTCATCGTCGCCAAACCCGGCGCGGTCCGAGCGAGCGTGAGCGGGTCATTGCGATTCCAAAACGCGCGGTTGATGGGCCAACCGAAAACTCGACCAAACACCTCGGCGAGAGGCGAACGACCGGGGAAGCCGGGACCGATGGGGGGCAGCCGTTCCACCAGGGCGGCGCTGTGAACGCTCACCGATCCGAAGAGCCGCGGATGTTGAAAGGCGAGATGGAGCGCGCCGTAGCCGCCCATCGACATCCCCTCGAGGCCGCGATGCTCGCGGTCGGCGAGGACGCGGTAGCGACGCTCGATCCGCGGCATGAATTCGCGAATGAAAAAATCTTCGTAGCGCTGCTTTCCGTCCTCGGAATTGATGAAGAAGCTGGCCCCGCCCGCTGGCGCCGCGATCAGAAAATCACCGAGCTTCCCTTCATTGCGCAGGTTGTCGACCAGATTCCACACGCCCGAGTTGATCAGCGTTTGTTCGTTGCCGCCGAGGCCGCGCAGAAAATAGAGTATCGGAAAACGACGCGTCTTTTCGTGGTCATAGTCCGCGGGAAGCAACACGCAGTAGCGCACATCGCGATGCAGAATCTTGCTGGCCAGGGCTCGGCACTCCACGCGCCCCATGCCTTCAGCGGCCTGTACTGGGAACGAGGAGAGCAGGAACGGCCAAAGGGTGAGTGTTAAACAAAGATTAAAGCAAAGGAGAATGGGACGAAGATGACGGATAGGACACATAGGACATTCAAAAAAATATGATGCTTGGCTGTTGCCCGGCACCCAAAACCTGACACCTGACACCTTGCGCTTCTCACACCTCGCACCTCACACCTCGCGCCTACTCATACCGCAGCGCTTCCACCGGATTGAGCTTGGCGGCCCGCGAAGCCGGATACATTCCGGCCACGAGGCTCACGACAATGGCAAAGCCGATGGCGCCGAGCACCAGCCACCACGGCACCGCGCACACGGTTTCGGTGGGCAGACCTTGGCGCCGCAAATAAATGTCGGTGCCGAAATTAATGGCCTGGCCCATGAGCCACCCGAGCAGCACGCCGCAAGCGCCTCCGATCAGGCCCATCGCGCCCGCTTCCATGAAGAACAATCGCCTCACGTCGCGATCGCCCGCGCCCAGCGCTTTCAGAATTCCAATCTCGCGCCGCCGTTCGAGAATCGCCATCACCAGCGTGTTGATGATTCCGAGCGAGGCCACCGCCAGCGCCAGGCTTCCAAAAATTCCGAGAAAGATGTCGATGACGGCAAACGCGCGCTGCAGATTTCGCGTGGCGTCGAGCAGCGAAAACGCGCCAAAGCCCATCTGCTTGATCGACTCTTCCACCGTCGCCACCTGCTCCGCGCTCTTGACGCGCACCGTGGCGTTGGAGTAGCTGAACGGGGAGGCGCCGTCGTTGGCAGAACGGAGCACGCTGCGCAAATCATTCCCTTGCACGGAGCGCAACTCTTTGGCGACGGCCAGCGGAATAAAAACTCCGCCCCGCCCATAGGGGCCGCCTCCGAATCCGGGCGTGGTGTCGATGATGCCGACGATGCGCAACAGGCGCTCGCGCGGAATCACGGTGAATCCCCAATTCGCGGCATCGTTGCCGCCACTGCTTTTATCCGGAGGCAACGGCTGGCGCTCGGCGTAACGCAAGATCAATTCCTGGCCCAACAGCGAGGCCGGGTTGTTGCTCAGTTGCTTGGCGTAGTCAGTTTGCAGAACGGCTTCATCGGCGTTGGGACCGGAGAAGAAATGCCCGGTCATTCCGTCGAAGGCGTCGTCACCGAAGGCCGAAGGAGGAACCCCGGACAAAAACGCCGGATGCGACTTGCCGGCAAAACGAATTTCGCTGCCAAAGCGGATGTCCGGATACGCTTCCACCACGTTGGGAATTTTTTCTATTTGCGCGAGGGCGTTGTCGTCGAGAGGACGCAGTTCGTCGGCGCTCTGCGGCGCTCGTCGCCGCTCCCCGAAGCCGCGGAAACTCTGGCGTTGCGTCACGAAGACCGCGTTGAAAAGTCCAGAGCACGTGATGCGTTTGTTGATCATCTGCTGCAATCCTACGCCCAGCGACAGCATCGCCACCAACGACGCCACGCCCACGGAAATTCCCGCCGTGGTCAACGAATTTCGCAAGGCGGCTTCACGCAGATTGCGCCCCGCCAACTCCATCAGATCGCGCGACTTCATTGACCTTCTCCGGTGTTTCTCAAAGTTCCAAACTTCTTCTCGTCTTCGTGGAAAGGCCCGCGATCCCCCGAGAAACTGGGGGATCGCGGCTACCAAAGCATCCTGCGATTATCTGATCAGCAGTTCCTCGTTGTGCAAATTCTAGTCCGGCGCCTCGCTCAACTTTTCAAAACGAGTCTTCCATCCGACAGGACGACGATGCGATTCGCAAACTGGTCCGCCAAGGTTCGTTCGTGCGTCACCATGACGATGGTCGTTTTCATGTCGCGATTGATCTCCGCAATCAACCGCATGATCTCTTCCCCGGTGACGCTGTCTAGATTACCGGTGGGCTCGTCGGCGAGCAACACTTTGGGACGATTCACCAGCGCGCGCGCCAAAGAAGTCCGTTGCTGTTCGCCGCCGGAGAGTTCGCTGGGCCGATGGCCGCGGCGTGGCGTCAATCCAACGCGCTCGATGGCCTGACGCACGCGCTCCCCGCGATCAGTGCGGTCGACTTCCGCCAATCGCAGCGGCAGCTCGACGTTTTCTTCGAGCGTCATGCGCGGCAACAGATTGAACGCTTGAAACACCATGCCCACCGTTTGACTGCGATGCCGCGCCAATTCTTGGGAAGTCATCTGGCCGAGGTCGCGACCTTCGGCGACAATGGCGCCCGCGGTGGGACGATCCAGGCCCGCCATCAGATTCAATAAAGTCGATTTGCCGGACCCGGAGCTGCCGAGCAGCGCCAGAAACTCACCGGGCGCGACGTTCAACGAAACGTCATCCACGGCCCGTATCAGCGTGGAGCCCATTTGGTAATGCCGCGAAACATGTTCCGCGCGAATGGCTGAGTGGTTGGTGGTCATCATCAAATCCCAAATCTTAACACGTAACCGAATCATGACCGGTTACGTTTTTTTGTTTTGGACAATCTGGATGGCGCAGACAGGAGTGTCTGCGCCACCCTCCGTGGGGACGGCGGCAATCGACTTTCTGTTCTAACTCAAGTTAGAATGCGTCTGATGAGGCCACGCTCGTCTCGGCAAGAATGGCCGGATTCGCCCATGATCAAAGCCAAATCTGTTTTGGAAGAATTGAAGAAGCGTGGCGTGACGCACGTCATCGGACTTCCGGACAACTCCTCGGCGGCGCTGTTCGAACTCTTGCGCCAGGATCCGGACATTCGATTGGTTTCGGTGACGCGCGAGGGCGAGGCGTTTGCCTTGGCGGCGGGCTTGTGGATGGGCGGAAAAACCCCGGTGGTTTTGATTCAGAACACCGGATTTTTGGAGAGCGGCGACGCTTTTCGTGGCGCCGTGTCGCGCATGCGGGTTCCGCTGCTCTGCTTGATCACCTATCGCGGCCACGCGCGCATGGGCGACCATCCGCCGCAGTCTCAAGCTCTAACACCGGATCTGCTGAGCCGACCGGACATCGATTCCGTGGCGCTGGTGACGGCGCCGACGCTGCGGGCGTGGGGAATTCCATTTTTCACTTTGACCGACGACGGCAATCTGGACGTCATCGCACAGGCGATGCGACACGCGGATGAATCGTCGCATCCTGTCGCCGTGTTGATCACGAAATCGATGGAGTGAGATCGGCCGTCCTGGCTGACTTCTGATGGCTGAGAGCTGACAGCTATTCGCGTTGATCACGAGATCGCTGGCGTGATTTCGGCCGAGCATTCACCAATTTTTTATGCTGACAAAATCTCAATTGATGATTCCGCTTGTTCGGTTGCGCGGCGAGGTCGTCGTCGTGACAACCATGGGCATCGTTCGTCCGTGGGGAAAGATTTCTCACAGCGAACTGGATTTCGCTTCCGCGGACAGCGCCATGGGACATGCCGCGGATCTGGCGCTGGGCATCGCGCTGGCGCAGCCTCTGCGCAAAGTGATTTGCTTGAACGGCGACGGTAGCATGCTGATGACGCTCGGCACGTTGGTGACGGCCGTCGCGAACGACGCTTCGAATTTTGTTTTGTTCGTCCTCCAAAACGGGACCTACGAAATAACCGGGAATCAAGCGATCCCCGGCGCCGGCCGCGTCGATTTTGCGGCGATGGCGCGGGGCGCGGGCTTTGAGCGCATTTACCGATTCGCGGACGCCGATGCGTACGAAGCAAAACTGCCGGAAGTCCTCGCCGGAAAAGGTCCGGTGTTTGTTCTCGTCCAAATGGAACCGGGCAACGAGGGCCCCATCAGCCGAAGCGAAAAAGAAGAATCGCATTACCTCAAGATATCGATTGCGGAATCGTGCCATCGAATGAGAAAGTTGCTCGCTGTTTGAAGGCCATTTCACCGCGGCGGCTCAGAGCGGTAAGGGCTGCCGCCGAATGGTTTGTTTTGGTAGCCCCGGCGCGTTTTTAAGCCGGGGGCAGCCGCGCACGTTCAAAGAAAAATCCCCTGGTCTGCCGATTCCCGGTGAATGGCAAAGTGAAGATCTGGACCCCAGGGAAATTCCAAGAGATCAGGAAGTTCAATCCGCAAACGCTGGCTCTCGGCCCGAATCAGATGTTCAAGGAAATTGAGTAGAGGCATCTCCCTAAGATGGAGGCAAGGAGAGCGCGGACCGTGCGCGAATCAAATTCTTCTATTCATCGCGCAGCGCCGTCATGGGGTTGAGACGAGTGGCGCGGATCGCCGGGATGTAGCAAGCGAGAAAGCCGGAGAAAATCATCACCGCGGCGACCAGGATAATAGTCACCGGATCTTGCGCCGTCACTCCAAACAACAGAGAGCGAACCATTCGACCCAACAGCAAGGCGACGGCGATTCCGACGGCGAGTCCCACGCCGAGCAAACCGCCGATCGTTGCCAACAGCAAGCTTTCAGTGAGCATTTGCCGAAGCAGGCGCGAACGCGACGCGCCCAATGCCGCGCGAATGGCTGCTTCTCGCAAACGACCC
>CAZIDA010000177.1:0-7038 GCA_964537865.1 uncultured Acidobacteriota bacterium | reverse complement strand
CGTCCATCACTTCCTGTTCTTGGGGGAGACGCTGAAGGTCTCTTCGGTGAAACGGCAAGACGACGTGAAAAATCCAGCTCGCGATGAAAACGATCACCGCCGAAAGAAGGATCGGAACCCATAGCGACATCAGAGGAACCATGCGCACCTCCTGACTTTCGAATCCAACGTTCGAAGCGAATGCGGAGAACTGAGAACCGGTCACGAATTCCCCGGCCTTGGCACGACGGAGCCGGGATTTGAGCGGAAAACTTTCAGGGCACACGATAAAAGAAATTCAAGCAAATGGCAAACGAATCTGAAGCAGGGGTGTTGCGAACGTAAATGAAATTTTTGCCGCCCCGGAAGGGTCATTCACCGCCGAGACGCCGAGCACACAGAGGTTGCGCCGAGCGGCCCGGGGCCGCAGTTCGCCGCGGCGAATGCTCTTGCTTGTGTCGTAGCGACCTGAAAATCTTGTTAGAAAAGCAAGATTTTCGAAACTTGCTGAGCCGAGGAATCCTTCGTCCATTTCCGAGTCAAATCATTCAAGGCAATTGAACCACGCCACGCCGCGCTCTTTACCAACCCCCACCGACGCGATATACTCTCGGCGTCTCATCATCTATGTCTGCGCAAATTTCTCGCAAGCTTCAGGCCGCTACCATGAAGAACGTCTCACACCCCAGGAGGTGGAATTTCCATGATTCGTCTCACCCGTGCTTCCCTCGCGAGCGCGCTTCTCAAACGCGGTACCGGGCTTTTATCCTTCACCCTTCTTCTTCTCGCCATTTCACCGGTGATTTTGGCACGATCCGTCGAGCTTAAAGATTTTCAAAAGCTGGTCGGAGTGTCCGATCCTCAAATTTCTCCCGACGGCAAATCGATCGTGGTCGTCGTGTCGCGCATCAACTGGAAAAAGGATCGGCGCGACAGCGAGTTGACGCTGGTGGACATCGCCACTGGCGCGCGGCGCGTCTTGACTTACGATCGCAAAGGTCTGGGCTCGCCGCGCTGGTCTCCCAACGGCGACCGGCTGGCGTTTCTTGCTGCCATGAAATCCGGTGAAAAAACCCACGAACAACTTTTCATCATGCCGATGGCGGGCGGCGACGCGCAACAAATGACCGATGCGCCGGAAGGCGTGCAGCAATTCGCTTGGCACCCCGACGGCCAGGCCCTCGCCTACGTTTCCCCGGATGAACCGAAAAACCAAGAGACCCTCAAAAAGCACGAGGACGCCTTCGAAGTGGGCGACAACGATTTCTTGACGAAGGCCGAGCCGACGCCGTCGCACGTGTGGCTGATTTCCGCGCAAGGCGGCAAAGCGAAGCGGCTGACGTCGGGCACCTGGAGTTTGCCGACGACGAATCCGCCTTCGCCTCCGGCCTCGCCGCTCTCTTGGTCTCCCGATGGAAAATTCCTTCTCATCACGCGCCAAGCGACACCGTTTCTTGGCGATGCCAACCAGTCGTACGTGGAAGTTTTGCAGGTGGCGAACCGAAAAATCCGAAAGCTGACACATCACAAAGATCTTGAAAGCTATGGCGTATTTTCACCGGATGGCTCGCACGTCGCTTATTGGTATCCGCGCGACGGAAACCTCAACAACGAAAATGAAATTTATGTGACGCCCTCGCCGGGCGGCGATGGAACCGACCTCACCCGCGCAATCGACCGAAATCTCGAGCGTGCCATTTGGATGCCGGACGGGCAATCTTTGTTGGTGGGCGGGCACAACGGCACGCGCGTCAGTTTATGGATTCAACCTTTGCAGGGTCCGGCTCGGCCGCTCCATCTCGGCGACGTTAATCCGTCGTGGCTCTTTTGGATCGACGCCCACGTGAGCAAGACCGGCGCCATCGCGCTCACCGGCAGCGAGCCCCATCGTCCCGTGGAGCTTTATTACATGGCTTCAGCGGAGGCCGCGCCGCGCCGTCTCACCGATTTCAATCACGAAGTCGCTGCGCTGGAATTCGGGACGACGCAGTCGATCGATTGGTCGTCTTCCGATGGGTTTCACGAAGACGGCGTTCTCACGTTTCCTCCGGGCTTCGAGCGATCCAAAAAGTACCCGCTCGTTCTGGTCGTGCATGGCGGGCCGCAAGCGGCGTCGACCACGGGTTTCAATTTCTTTGCGCAACTGCTGGCCGCGCGCGGGTACGTCGTCTTTGAACCGAATTATCGAGGCAGCGACAATCTCGGCAACGCTTATCAACGCGCCATCGAACTGGACGCCGGCGCGGGTCCAGGCCGCGACGTGATGGCCGGCGTGGCCGCGGTGGAGAAAGAAGGATTCGTGGACACCTCCCGCATCGCCGTCTCCGGATGGTCCTATGGCGGTTACATGACTTCCTGGCTGATCGGGCATTATCACATCTGGAAAGCCGCCGTGTCCGGGGCCGCCGTCAACAACGTGGTCGATGAATACAATCTCAGCGACTTCAACGTCATCGACGGACTCTCCTTCGGCGGCTCGCCCTGGGTGGGCGATCACATGAAACTCTACCGGGAGCAGTCGCCCATCACTTACGCGGCGCAAATCAAAACGCCCACGCTGATTCTGTGCGACACAGGGGATTTTCGCGTGCCCATCACGCAGTCGTACGAAATGTTTCACGCGCTCAAAGACAACGGCGTCACGGTGAAGTTCTTTGCGTATCCGGTGCGCGGACATTTTCCCGGCGATCCGGTGCGACAAAGCGACATTTACCGGCGCTGGAGCGAGTGGATCGAGCAGCATCTGAAATAGGTTCGTTCAGGCAAATCATCTTTCCGGAAAGGAGCCAACACCAAATGAAATCGCGTTCTGCAGCCGGGCTTCTTCTGAGCCTCTTGACGATGGGCGCCATATTTCTTGTCGCGCCTCGCGCCGTCAGCGCCCGACACATTCAACTCGCGGACTTCCAGAAAATCGTGGGCGTGTCTGATCCGCAAATCTCTCCCGATGGAAAATCGATTGTCGTAGTCGTGTCTCATGTCAACATGAAGGATGACCGGCGAGATAACGAACTCGTTCTCGTCGATGTTGCAAGCGGCGCCCAGCGCATCTTGACCTTCGACCGTCCCAAGGTCAGCTCGCCGCGATGGTCGCCGAGCGGAGATCGCTTGGCGTTCCTCTCCGAAGTGGGGCCGGAAAAGAAACGTCGCGAACAAGTCTTCGCCATGCCGATGCAAGGCGGCGACGCCCACCAAATCACCGAAGCGCCCATGGGCGTGGAACAGTTCGCGTGGCGGCCGAACGGACGCGAGATCGCTTATGTGACGCCCGACGAACCGGCAAACGCGGAGGCCATCAAACATCATGAAGACGCGTTCGAAGTCGACAACAACGATTATCTGGTGACGGCGGAACCGACGCCGTCGCACATCTGGCTCGTCTCCGCGGAGGGCGGAAAGGCGCGACGCTTGACGAAAGGCAGTTGGAGCTTGCCGAAGACGCAGCCGCCTTCGTCGCCGGCGTCGCCCATTAATTTTTCACCGGATGGCAAGTACCTCACCTTCACGCGGCGCGCCTCTCCTTTCCCCGGGGACGCCAGCCATTCATCGGTGGAGATTCTCGACGTCGACTCCGGGCACATCCGGAAGCTGACTTCGCACACGTTGTTTGAAGGTTATGGAGAGTTTTCACCGGATGGTTCTCAAATCGCGTATTGGTATCCGCGCGACGGCGATCCGCCCAACGACAACGCCATCTATGTGACCGCTGCCACCGGAGGCGACGGTCATGAAGTAGGTCGCTCCATCGATCGCGACCTCTTTCGCGCCATCTGGATGCCGGATGGAAAATCGCTGCTCGTCGGCGCTCACGACGGAACGCGCGTCGCTCTATGGCGACAGCCGCTCGAAGGCGCGCCGGAGCCACTGAAGTTGGGCGACGTAAATCCCACTTGGTTTTTCTGGATCGACATGAATGTCGGACACGACGGCGCCATCGCCTTCACCGGATCCGAGCCGCATCGTCCCACGGAGCTTTATTACATGAAAACGTGGGAGGCGGCGCCAAAACGCCTCACCGATTTCAATCACGAGATAGCGGCGCTGGATCAAGGCGCCGTCGGGACGTTCAATTGGCAGGGGCCGGATAATTTCAAAGAGGATGGCGTCGTCGTTTATCCGCCGGGATTCAATTCTTCGAAAAAGTATCCGCTGGTGCTTCTCATTCACGGCGGGCCCAAAGCCGCGTCCACCATCAACTTTGGATTCCAGGCGCAGCTCATCGCGTCGCACGGATATATCGTGTTCCAACCGAATTACCGGGGAAGCGATAACCTCGGCAACGCGTATCGCCGCGCCATTTATCGGGACGCCGGCGATGGTCCGGGCCGCGATGTGATGGCCGGCGTGGAAGCGCTCGAGAAGCGAGGATTCATCGACACCTCGCGCATCGGTGTTTCCGGTTGGTCCTACGGCGGGTATATGACTTCGTGGTTGATCGGACACTATCATATTTGGAAAGCGGCGGTGTCCGGCGCGGCCGTGAACAATTTGGTCGATCAATACGATCTCGCGGACTTCAACGTGGGCGGACATTTTTCGTGGGGGCCATCGCCGTGGGTGGGCGACGGAATGAAGGCGTATCAGGAACAGTCACCGATCACGTACGCCGCCCAGATCAAGACGCCCACGCTGATCCTCAGCGACACCGGCGATTTTCGCGTGCCCGTCACCCAATCGTACGAAATGTTTCACGCGCTCAAAGACAACGGCGTCACGGTGAAGTTTTTCGCATATCCGGTGCGCGGACATTTCCCCAACGATCCGGTGCGGCAGAACGACATCAATCGTCGCTGGTTGGCGTGGCTGGATGGGTATCTGAAATAAGGCAACGATTAATCTGCGCATAGTTTTGGTAGGCCCGGCGTCCGCCGCGGCGGATTCGCCGGGCAGTTTTGTCAGGACTTCGAGAGTTATCGCGTCGTCCTGTCCGTTGGGGACGAATGACCGCCCTGCAAATAAAAGGCGAAGCATTGCCATAGCAGAATCTCTTTCGCCCGCCCAGGCGGGATTGCACTTCGATAGCCCTGTAATTCTCACGCACGTGACCGCACAATCGGTTCAAGCATGAATGACTGTTTCGAAGAATGTGAGATGCTCTATGCGGCCTCTGCGTTCCTCGGCGCCCTCGGCGCCTTTGCGTTGATCGACCACACCAGCGTGCGAAAAATTCTGATATGCTCATGTGCGATCGACGGTCATTTTGGAATTTTACTTTTCTTTGGAGCTTGGGATTTGGTCTTGGTAGTTCCCCTACGCTTCAACGCGACATTCTGACGGAATGAAAGACCTCTTCTCCGGCAAAAAGCGAAGCGGTAGAATTCGAATCCAACAGGATAAAGCTGATCGCCGAGGAGGCTAGATCATCAAGGAGGCATTGCTGCCGGCATATTTGGAGAGACTTTCGTTTCAAGAATTGAAACAGCGGGCAGACGAGCTGCGCGAGTTGCTCCGAGAATGCGTCGTGTGTCCGCGCCGATGTCGGGCGCGACGCACGGCTGGCCGCATTGGCGTGTGTCGCTCCACGGACGAAGTGATCGTCTCGCAAGTGAGCGCTCACTTCGGAGAAGAGCCGCCGCTGGTGGGTTGGGGCGGTTCTGGAACGATCTTCTTCTCGCGCTGCAATTTGTGGTGTCTGTTCTGTCAGAACTACGACATCAGCCACTGGGACATGGGGCAGCCCGTCTCGAAGACCGACCTTGCTGAGGCGATGCTATCGCTTCAATCTGCCACGCCGAACGGTTGCCATAACATCAATCTCGTGACGCCGACTCACTTCGTCCCGCAAATCGTCGAAGCGTTGGTTCTCGCTGTGGAGCGAGGTCTTCGAATTCCCTTGGTGTACAACTGCAGCGGCTACGAATCAGTTGAGACACTGCGCTTGCTCGATGGCATCATCGACATTTACATGCCGGACGTGAAGTATTCCGATAATGCCTGCGCGCGAAAATACTCCGGGGTGAAGGATTATTGGGACGTGGCCCGCCCGGCTCTTCAGGAGATGCACCGCCAAGTGGGAGACTTGGAGTTGAACCAAAACGGAATCGCACGGCGTGGACTTTTGGTCCGGCATCTGGTTCTACCCAACGGTTTGGCGGGATCGCGGGCTGTAATTGATTTTATCGCCAATGAAATTTCTCGGGACACTTACATCAACATCATGGATCAGTATCGTCCGGCGTTTAGGGCTTCGCGCTATCCGGAACTGGATCGGCCGATCACTTTGGCAGAGTTTGATGAAGTCGTGAACTACGCGCAACGGCGCGGGCTTCATCGCGGATTTGAAAACCGGATTGATCGAGTGCGCCGGTGATGGGCGGCGACTCATCTTCTTCATCAAACTTCACTGAGTCGCCGTTGGACCGGACAACAGATACACCGCAAACGAGGCGAGCCAATGTTCGCCCAGGTAATCGCCGCTGGCCACGTGGGCCAAGGCCGTTTGAGCGTGACGATGGGCCGAAGTCATCAGAACTTTTCTCGCGGGATCGGTCTTCGCAAGCGCCGCTGCAATGCTGCGCATGCACCAGGCCCGGCTCAAATTGAGTCCGTCGAGATGCACCAACTTCGGATCGCTGCGGTCGGTAACGATGGCCGGCGTGAGCAAACTGCGCGGCTCCCCTTTCGAAATCCCCGGCAAGAATCGATGGAACCACATGCGAAACTCCGCGGGCTTCATGACGCGCCACATCAGATCCGCTTCCCCCAGCGCCGGCGAAAGAAAATCTTCTCCACCCGGTTCCCACGCCGCCGGATAATTCACATCCTTGCTGTAGTACGTCCGGCTTCGCTCGTCGATGATATTCTCCAATTTCTTGTTGCCGGTCGCTCGCACGTAATCCAGCGCGAAGATTAAGCCGAAAGCGGTGTTGGGATGCACGCCCGTTCGAATGGGATAAGTTTGCTTCGGAAGAAAATTCAGATATCGCGCCACGATGGCGTCGGCGAGCGGCTGAATATTTTGCGCCCAAGCTTTGCCTTCGGGATCGTTCCAACCGTGCAGCTCCTCCGCCAACTTCAGCAACCACGCCCATCCGTAGGTGCGCTCGAACGATTGACGGC
>CAZIDA010000176.1:0-7086 GCA_964537865.1 uncultured Acidobacteriota bacterium | reverse complement strand
GAACAATCCCAAATATCAATTTCGTAAGGTCTCCATCCTTTTCGGTTATAATTTCCGTCTGCTCAAACCTCGTCCTGAAGAAGGGGCGGGGCCACCAGCGGAGATGAAGCGGCCTATGACTGACGAAGAATTCGCGGAGCACGCGGAAACGGCCATGACGAATCTCGAGGATCGGCTGAACGAAGCGTCCGCCGACATCGCCATGGAGGTGGAGTCGGAAGGCGGAACCATCAAGCTCCTGTTCGACGCGCCGTACGCCGGAACGTTCGTGCTCAGCGCGAATCCTCCGGCCAAGCAACTGTGGCTGTCCGCCCGCGCGACCAGTTTCAAATTCAACTGGTCGGAAGAGAAAGAGACGTTCGTGCACGAGAAATCCGGAGAGCCGATCGATGTGCTGCTGGGTCGCGTGATCAGCGAACAAATCGGCTTCACGAAGATGGTGGCGCTGTGATGGGAAATCTCAAGCGCCGGCAAACCGTCAACGTGCGTGTCGGGCGCCTCGTCGTCGGCTCCTGTCACCCCATCGTCATTCAATCCATGACCAACACCGACACGGCGGACGTCTCCGCGACCGTGGCGCAATGCGCCGCGCTGGCACGCGCCGGCAGCGAACTTGTGCGAGTGACCGTGAACGTCGATGCGGCCGCGCGCGCCGTGCCCGAAATTCGAAAGCGTTTGGACGACCAAGGCATCGACGCGCCGCTGATCGGCGATTTCCATTACAACGGACATCTGCTCCTCACGCGCTATCCCGAATGCGCGCGGGCGCTCGCCAAGTACCGCATCAATCCCGGCAATGTGGGCGTCGGGAAAAGTCGCGACGACAATTTCGGCATGATGATTCGTGTGGCCAAGGAAAATGACCGCCCGGTGCGCATCGGCGTGAATTGGGGCTCGCTCGATGCGTCGCTCCTGACGCAGCGCATGGATGAGAATGCGCGACTGGCGGCGCCGAGAGACGCCCGCGATGTCACCTTGGACGCCATGGTGGAAAGCGCTTTGCGCTCCGCCGAACTGGCGGAGGAATATGGCCTGGGGCACGACAAAATCATTTTGAGCGCTAAGGTCTCGGGGGTGCAGGATTTGATCGAAGTGTATCGCAAGCTGGCGGCGCGATGTGATTATCCACTGCACTTGGGGCTGACCGAGGCCGGCATGGGCGCCAAAGGCATCGTGGCCTCCACCGCCGGGATGAGCGTGCTTTTGCAAGAGGGCATCGGCGACACCATTCGCGTTTCTCTGACGCCGGCGCCCAACGGTGATCGCACCGAAGAAGTTTTTGTGGCGCAGCAAATCTTGCAGTCCCTGTCGATTCGCAGCTTCATGCCACAGGTGACGGCGTGCCCTGGATGCGGTCGCACTACTTCCACGCTCTTTCAAGAATTGGCGGCGCAAATCCAGACGTACCTCCGCGAGCAGATGCCGCTTTGGCGGGAAAAATATTCCGGCGTGGAAGAGCTGCGCGTGGCCGTGATGGGTTGCGTGGTCAATGGTCCCGGTGAATCAAAGCACGCCCACATCGGCATCTCCTTGCCGGGGAGCGGTGAAGAACCGAAAGCTCCGGTGTACGTGGACGGGCGGTTGCTCCTGACGTTGAAGGGTCCCACCATGGCGCAGGAGTTCAATCGCATCTTGAACGAGTACGTCGAATCGCATTTTTCCGTGAACGCATCGTTGGCGCCGAGCCGGTGAACGCCGTTCGGCTCCAATCGAAATGAACGCCCGGCGCGTTCCTTGCGCTGAAAACCGATTATCGAATCTTCCCGAAGGCTTTTCTCCAGCATCTTCGCAGTAATCATTTTTTCCAAGGAGTCCGCAATGAACAAACGATCTCTGCTTGCTTTGTGGGGTGTAATGGCGCTGTGCCTTTCCGGACTGCTGGTATGGAGCGCGCAGAAGGACGCCGCCATGCAAAAAGCGTTGAACAGCATCTCGCCCAAGGAATTCTCCCGCATCGACAAAACGCTCTCGTCCGATGAATACGAAGGACGGGCGCCGGCCACGAAGGGCGAAGACCTGTCCATCCACTTCATCGAAAACGAATTCAAGGCGCTGGGGCTGAAGCCGGGAAATCCCGACGGCGCCTATTTCCAAAAAGTCCCGATGGTGGGATTGACCATCGAGAACACTGACGCGCCGCTCGTTTTCACGGGACACGGCCAAAAAGAATCGCTGAAGTACGGCAACGATTACATGGCGTTCACGGAGCGGGAGACGCCAACCGTGTCGATGGACGCGCCGATCATCTTCGCCGGATACGGCGTGGTGGCCCCGGAATACCATTGGAACGATTTCAAAAACGTCGACGTGAAAGGAAAGATCATCCTCGTTCTCATCAACGATCCGCCGATTCCCGATCCGAAAAACCCTTCGAAGTTAGATCCGAAGATGTTCGGCGGCAAGGCCATGACCTACTACGGCCGCTGGACCTACAAGTATGAAGAAGCCGCGCGCCAGGGCGCCATCGGATGCATCATCGTTCACGAAACCGTCCCAGCCTCTTATCCTTGGGAAGTGGTGAAGGGAAGCTGGAGCGGCGAGCAGTTCACGCTGGTTCAGAAGGACAAAGGGATGTCGAAGGTGGCCATCGAGGCGTGGATCACGCACGACCGCGCCGTGCAGCTCTTCAAAATGGCCGGTAAGGATTTCGACGAGATGAAGAAGGCGGCGCTCCAGCGCGATTTTCAACCCGTCGATTTGGGTGTCACGGCGAGTCTTTCGCTCCAGATGAAGGATCGCGTCATCAACTCTCACAACGTGGTCGCGAAGCTGGAAGGAAGCGATCCGGTCGGCAAGAATGAATATGTGATTTACACGGCGCACTGGGACCATCTGGGCATGCGCGAAACGCCGCAAGGCAAGGAGATTTTTCACGGCGCCGTCGACAACGCCTCGGGCGTGGCCGGCCTCATTGAAATTGCCAGGGCGTTCACGCGGCTTCCCAAACCGCCGCGCCGCTCCGTGCTTTTCCTTTCGGTGACCGGGGAAGAGAAGGGCCTGCTGGGATCGGAGTATTACGCCAGACATCCGCTCTATCCGCTGAACAAAACCGCCGCCGACATCAACATGGACGGCGTGAATGTTCTCGGAAAAACCAAGGATGTCATCGTCATCGGATACGGCCAGTCGAATCTCGACGCGATCGTGAAGAAATATGCCGCCGAGCAAGGACGCGTCGTGAAACCGGACGCCACGCCGGAACACGGCAGCTATTACCGCTCCGATCATTTCAGCTTCGCCAAGGTGGGCGTGCCGGCGCTGGATCCGAAATCGGGAGTTGATTTCGTGGGTCGCCCGGCAGGCTGGGGTCTGGAGCAAGAGAAGAAATACAACGCCACGCAGTATCACAAGCCCACCGATACGTTTAATCCCAACTGGAATTTGAGCGGCGCCGTTCAAGATTTGCAGTTGTATTTCCAAATCGGCGACGACGTGGCCAACTCTTCCACCTGGCCCATGTGGAGCGCCACCAGCGAATTCCGAGCCAAGCGAATTGCGATGATGAAGTGAAGTCTGCTTGAAAACATCGATGAAGTCCGTGACATATCGAATTGCGATGTTGCCTGGTTCGTTGTGAAGTACGATGAAACAGGAGGGGAAGCGATCCTGAGGCCGGATTTTGTCAGGCTTACTACTCTGGAACGAGCCGTGGAAGGTTTGACGGGGGAAAGCCTGTCAGCCTAGAGACGTTTGAATCAAGAATCCGGGAGAAGCTAGCTCTTCATACTGACGAGATCTGACGCAATCAAGATTGCGGCCGATAAGAAGCTCGGTCTGACGAGCGTGGTGCGTGTTTTTCATGGGAATAGGTTCAAGATCAAATCCAAAACGACAGGCAAGGTTTCTGATTTCTTCCGCATTATCGTACGTCATCAAGAATTCTCCCGACAAGTTTCCGGCAATTTGAAAGAGCGCCTCATGATCGATGTTTGAATGCGTGTAGAGACGGCGACCAGCAACTGTGTAAGGAGGATCGATGAAAAAACCATTCCTTTGCGCTTTGATTTCAATTTCATGAATTCAACGCCATCCCCGTGAATGAAGCTCATCTTCTCTTTCAAAGTCCGAATAGCCAGAATCCGTTTCTGCAGAGTTCGCGGATACCACCTGGACGAAAGCCCCTTCCCGTTCTCCCCACGCTTCATGATCCCGGCGCCGGCAGCAAGAATTCCCCCGCGCTGAATTCTATTCCGCAAGATGACAGCGAACGCCTTATCCAGGAGCGAACGGGTGGAGGCCTTTAACGCTCCTTGCACATTCTCTGACGTCATCCGGAAAGAAACCACTCGGTCCGCCAATCGATCCCCTTCATCACTGAGGATGGCCTTCCAAACGGACCCCACATCCGAATCCAATTCAATCAGCGTAACTCTTTTCGCCAGATTCTCGAAGGCGGCAGTCAAACCAACAATTCCCCCTCCCGCAAAAGGCTCCACCAACTCCGGCACAGGAGAACCCAAACTCGATAACCACAAACGAATGTACGGAACGAGCCATGTCTTTCCGCCAGGATACCGAAAAGGACTCCTTTGTGGAATAGACGCAACGTTGATCACTCCCAATCCTGTCGGATTGCAGAATATATCGTCGCGTGGGGATGGATGTTTCATCTGCGAGAGATCCGCTTCTTCTCTGTCTCTAGGTGATCTCTTATATACCACCTTCTGACATAAATTTCTAGGCACTTGATCCGATGTCAATTGAGGGAAACCCAACGGCAGGCCAACTTCTTTGTTGACAGAGATACTTTTGCAAACTCCAAGGAGTCTCTGCTTGAAGGACACGGCTCAAAGGCAATCGGGAGTGATGTTTCGGACACGCAGACGTTTCATTCACCGGAGACGAGAAATCGATTCAGCTCCTGCGCGCTCGAATTCAGATCTTCTCAATCTCGTCAAGCGCCGGTCAGTTGGAACTCACGGCGATTTCGTATCCCCGTTGAAATGCTTGTTTGTTCAGATCGGCGAATCGTGGGGGAACCGAAGAGAGGATCGCCTGTTCCATGGCTTCTTTGCTGACGACGTTGGTTTTGCCGGCGAAGAATCCCAGCATCACGATGTTGGCGACCACCTTCTTGCCCAGTTCTTCCGCCAGCCGCATCGCCGGGATGGAAAAGGTTTTGGGATGAATCGGTCCGGCGGCGGAGGGGTTCACCAAATCTTCGTCAATCAACACCACGCACTCCGGATTCAAGTTCTTGGTGAAGGTGGTGTAGGCCTCCTGCGACATGGCAACCAGCACCTCCGGTTGACTAACTTCCGGATCGTTGATGGGCTCTTCCGAAATCACCACCTGCGCGGCGCAGGCGCCTCCGCGCGATTCCGGGCCGTAGGCTTGAGTCATGGTGGCGTTCTTCTTGTCGAAGATCGCCGCGGCCTTCCCGATGATGTATCCGGACAAAATGATGCCCTGTCCGCCAAATCCTGAAACTCGAATCTCTTTTCTCGCCATGATCAATTCTCCCGTTCGATAAATCCTACATCACGCTCGATGCATCGCCGGTGGTTTGCTCCACCAGATGGTAGTGACGCCCCTTGAGTGTGGCACGCGCATCTTGCGCGTGAACACGGGCGAGACGCCCGTGCTACCGCTGAAAATCAATCACCACTCCCCAGAGATCACTCCGCTTCGACGATGCGCGTCTCTTCGAACCCCACGTCTTCCCACATCTCCGCCAGTCGATCTTCGAACGACGGGCGTTCCGCATCCACGAATTTGCCGACCTTGATCTTGCCGCCCAACTCGATGTCCACATCGCGCGGATCAGCGGCCGTGACGGTTTGCGAATTCGCTTTGAAGTATTTCATCATGTCGAGGCCGCTGGGAAATCCGTTGCGGCTTCCGAAGACCGTCGGGCACGGAGAGATGACTTCAATGAAGCAGAATCCGCGCTTCGCAAAGGCTTCCGTAACGGCGCGCTTGATTTGCCGGACGTGGTACGTCGTCCATCGCGCCACATAGACCGCGCCCGCCGCGGCCGCCAGGAAGCAGAGGTTGAACGGCGGCTCGTAGTTGCCGTACGGCGACGTGCTGGTCTTGGAATGCGTGGGCGTGGTGCATCCCACCTGTCCGCCCGTCATGCCGTAGATGAAATTGTTCACACAGATGACTTTCAGATCCATGTTGCGACGCGCCGCGTGGATCAAATGATTTCCGCCGATGGCAAACAGATCGCCGTCGCCGCTGAAGACGAACACTTTCATCTTGGGATTCGCCAGCTTCAATCCGGTGGCAAACGGAATGGAGCGGCCGTGCGTAGTGTGGAAGGAATCGAGCTTCAAATATCCGGCCACGCGCGCGGTGCATCCGATGCCGGACACGACCGCAAAATCCTCCTGTGGCACATCCATTTCCGCCAAAGCTTCGATGGTCGATCGCATGGCGGTGCCGATGCCGCATCCCGGACACCAAATGTGCGGGAGGCGATCCATCCGCAGAAATCTTTCGATCATCGTTTCCTGATCGGGAATGGCTTCTTCAATCAATGCGCCCATGACATTTTCTCCAAACAAAAAAATCTCATTGATTCATCCGCCAACCGACTCACCGCGTGGCCAAGGCCGGCTCTTGCGACTGGCGCTTCGCGGTCAGCGCTTCTTCGATCACCGCAAGGACGTGCGCCGGATGATGAATGGCGCCGCCGGCGTGAGTCACCGCGCAGGTGCGCGCGGCGCCCGCGGCGCAACGTTCCACTTCGCGAGCCATTTGGCCGAAGTTGATTTCCGGAACCACAAACGCGGAAACCTTTCGGGCCAGTTCGCGAATTCGTTTCTCCGGGACCGGCCAGCCCGTGACCAATCGCAGGAAACCGACGCGATGTCCTTTGGCCCGCGCCATCTCCACCGCGCTCTTGGCCGTGCGCGCGGAAATTCCGTAGGAGACGACCACGACTTCGGCGTCGTCCACATGTTCTTCTTCGATCTTGATAATGCGGTCGACGTTGCGCCGGATTTTTTCCACCAAGCGGCGCACCAGCTTCTCCTGTGCCTCCGCATTAATTACCGGATAGCCTTTCTCGTTGTGAGTGAGCCCGGTGACATGGACGAAATACCCTTCACCGGCCACCGGCATTTCCGGAATGAGATC
>CAZIDA010000175.1:0-7086 GCA_964537865.1 uncultured Acidobacteriota bacterium | reverse complement strand
TGTTGATGACGGCGATGCCCTCGGAGTCGTAGCCGCGATACTCCAGCCGCTTCAGGCCGTCCAAAATCACCGGAACCACACGCTTATTTCCCAGATATCCGACAATGCCGCACATGGTGGTTCACCTTTCCTTCGAAAGCTTCAGGGAATCTGAATCGTTTTCCCTCTTGGCCACCTTCTTTTTCCAAGTGAGCTTGTTCTCCTGGCGGCTGCGAGCGATGGCCAATGAATCGGAAGGAACCTCATCGGTAATGACGGAGCCGGCCGCCACGTAAGCGCCCCTGCGAACCGTCACGGGGGCGACCAACTCAACGCCGCTTCCGATAAAACATTCCTCCTCAATGATCGTTTTGTTTTTACTCACGCCGTCGTAATTGCAGGTAATGGTTCCGGCGCCGATGTTGCTGTGATCGCCCACCGACGCGTCCCCCAGATACGTGAGATGAGAAGCCTTGGCGCCTCGTCCCAGCCTGGCCTTCTTCAACTCCACAAAGTTTCCCACGCGCGCTTCAGATTCCACTTGCGCTTCCAAGCGCAGATGCGCGAACGGCCCGATGGTGGCGCGCCGAGCGACGCGACTCTGATTGATGATGCTGGAATCCTGAACCAGAACATCGTCCTCCAGAACTGAATTTGTCACGCGGCAGTGCGAACGAATCACGCAGCGGGCGCCGATTTGGGTGGCGCCTTCGATTCGAACCCCCGGATAAATAACGGTGTCCGGGGCGATGCGCGCGTCGTCGTCGATGCTGGTGGTGGCCGGATCGATGATCGTCACTCCCTCTCGCATGAGCCGATCCAGCGCCCGCAGCCTCAGAATGTTTTCAACCTGCGCCAGCTCACGGCGGTCGTTGACTCCGAGAACTTCGATGGGATTGGAGGCGCAGTAGGCGCCAATCTTCATCTGCGCCTTGGTGAAAATCTCAACGAGATCGGTCAGATAATATTCTTGCTGCGCGTTGTCGTTCTTCAATTGGAGAAGGAGTTCGCGCAGAGCCGGAAGAGAGAAAAGATAGAGTCCCACATTGATCTCTTGAATTCTCTTCTGGGTCCCGGTCGCGTCGCGCTCTTCAACGATTTGAATGATCTTTCCGGATCGATCTTTGACGACACGACCGTAGCCGCTGGGATCGTCGAGTCGGGCGGAGACGAGCGTCAAGGCGTTGCGTTTCTCTTGGTGAGCCGCCATCAATTCCCGCAAGAGCGACGCGGTGATCAGCGGGACATCGCCGTTGAGTACAAGAACCGTTCCGTCCGTCTCGGTCATCTCCCGAACCGCCACTTGCACGCAATGCCCGGTGCCCAGTTGGGGAATTTGAGGGACAAAAGCGACGGAGTGACCGCTCAAAGCGGCCTCCACTTCGTCGCGGCGATGACCGACCATCACCAAAATCCGCAAGGGAGACAACTCTTCAACGGCGGAAATCACACGCTCGATGATGCTCTTGCCGTGAACCGGTTGCGCCAGCTTCGAATGTTCCGATTTGAAGCGGGTACTCTTGCCCGCGGCCATGACGATTGCGATCAGAGACGGAGGCATGCGATTATGTTCTCAGAAATCCGGCGCCACGGCAAACCAAAAAAGGAGTGCGCCGAGGAAGGAAGCGCCCAAGGATCTGTCATTCAGAAGCGCCCACCGGCGTTCTGATCAATTCCAAAAACTCCGGGAGTTGAGCAATCGCTTCGAAGTCGGCATCGCGCGACGCCGCCAGCCGGTTTTGAGGGTTGATCTGGATGGCGCGATGAAGATACTTCAAGGCCGGCTCCGCTCGTCCGCGCAGCGCTTCAAGCGAGGCCAAGCCATAAAAAATATAGTCGCCCTTCGGCTCCATCGAGAGCGCCTTTTCGAGCGCCGATTCGGCCGGATCAAATTCGCGCCGATTCAGGTGGGCGATGGCCAAATTGTAATAGTCCTCGGCCGTCTTGGCGCCCGCGTTCGCCCGCGTCATTCGCTGCTGACACATGGTGAGATGAATCTTGGAACGTTCAACAATCTCGTTCTCTTTGGAGAATTGTTCAATGACCTTCTGAAATAACTCCCGGGCCTTGGAAAATTCCTCATGCAGGAAGCTCTTCAAGGCCGTTTCGTACATCTTGACGGCCAACGGATTGCGCTCCAAGATGACCGGCGCCTTGGGAGGTCTCCTTTCGGGACGGCGACCCTGGATCACGGAAGCGCGGTGACCTTTGCGCGCCACGCGTTTGGGCTTTGCCTTGGCCCGCGCTTTGGGTTGGGCGGCGGATTTGCGTTGTTTCTTGGGCTGCTTCTTCGCGACGCGCGGTTTCTTTTTCTTTACCATGCTTAACCTCACTCACTCCAAAAAGCATTCGACATCCCTGGGTCCATGATGACACGGATAATCCACTTATTTTTAAATGCTAAGGAGTGGACTGGCTCGGGCGACCTGCGGCCCTCTTCATCGTGGGGAACGAACAGACTCTAATTGTGAAGCCCTCTGGCGACGGCCCTCTTATAACAAATTTCAAAACGCAAAGTCAAGGAACGCCTTACTTCGAGGCCGCTTCGACTTTTCTTGGCGTGAAATAAGTTGTTGGGCGTATACTGTTCGCTTCTGATGGGACGGATTGGCGCCGCGAACACGATCCGGCCTCTCTTAAGCTCGCCGTTTGATTTGAAAAGGTGAATGATTTGTGCTATATCGCCGCGGTGTTTGAAGGGTGACCGTGTCATTACCTGACCTGATTATTTATCCGGAAGAGTTTTCAGAAATTCGCGCCATTCTGGCCCAACTGGCGGCGGAGGTGCGGGCGAAACTCGTGTTTCTGGTGGATCGAAACGGACAGCCCATCGCTTCACACGGCGACAGCGAGGCCGTGGACACCACTTCACTTTCTTCTTTGGCGGCCGGGAATGTCGCGGCCACCGAAGGCTTGGCCAAGCTGCTTGGAGAGCGTGAGTTTTCGGTCTTGTTTCACGAAGGAGAGAGAGACAACATCCACTTCACCATCGTCGCTCACCGCGCCATCCTGGTCGTGATCTTCGATAATCAAACGCCGGTGGGATTGGTGCGCTTGCGCGTGCGCAAGGCCGGCGCCCAGTTTGAAGATGTGTTTCAACGGATCATCGCCAAGTTCGACACGGAGATGGAATCATCCGGCGCACACGCGTTGCCGCTTCCGGAAATCACGGATGAGGACATCGACCGCTTGTTCAGCGAATAATTTCATCGAGGACCCTCGGCTTGACGTTCATCAATTACGCTTCCCGCGAAATCAATTGCAAAATCGTGTACTACGGACCCGGACTGGGGGGAAAGACCACCAACCTGAATTACATCTATCAGAAAATCCATCCCGCGAACAAAGGCCGGATGGTGTCGCTTTCCACCGACACCGAACGCACCCTGTTCTTCGATTTTTTGCCGCTGGAACTGGGTTTGATCAACGGATTCAAGATCCGCTTCCATCTCTACACGGTCCCCGGACAAATCTATTACGATGCCAGCCGCAAGCTGATTTTGAAGGGCGTGGATGGAATTGTCTTCGTTGCCGACTCCCAACAGGAGCGCTTTGACGCGAACGTCGAAAGCTTGTCGAATCTCCAAGCCCATCTGCACGAACACGGATACGAATTCAGCAATATTCCGTATGTGCTCCAGTTCAACAAACGGGACTTGCCCAACGCCATTCCCGTCGATGAACTGAAACGCGAGCTCTGGAAGAAAGATGAACCGGTGTTCGAAGCCATCGCCTCACAGGGCAGAGGAGTGTTCGATTCGCTCAAAGAAGTGACGCGGCAATTGCTGAACGAGTTGAAGAAACGATAGCTGCTGGGGTTGCCTCGGATATTTCTTTGCCCGCCTTCAAATAGCGCTCGCGCATCATCGCTGCGCCGCGCGCCCCAAAACTCTCGGAGTAAATCATCTCCCGGCCTCTTGCTCGTCGCGTCCGGAGACTCACACCAACGCAGTGTTGATTCAGCCGCCTTGGCGGGTTGGATATGTGACTATTGAGGAAGATAAAATATAGTGACGGTGGCGAGAATCCCAATGGCAGATTGGATCGGGTAGCCGCGGTGTCCGCCGCGGCGGAAGCACCGCGGGCCATCATTGGTCACTATATTCTCCGATTATTTATAATATACAACTCCTCAAGGAGGCCGGTCCAACACAAAAATATGCGGGAGTCTCTAACGGGGAAAGATAAATTGGCTCCTGAGGTAGGACTCGAACCTACAACCCTTCGGTTAACAGCCGAATGCTCTACCATTGAGCTACTCAGGAGTGCTTACACGTCGCAGTAGCCTTCGAAGCGGCCAGCATTATATCGACCACAAAAACATTCGTCAAGAATATCCGTGGCGTACGAGGACGTTTCTCAAGATTGTCGACAGTTTCTGAATTCACTTTCAGGCAAGGATCGGAAGATTGAGCTGTCTTGCTTCGCGAACGGCGGCGACATAACGTCGAGCGGCGTTAATGATCAGAGAAAAATCCCCGGATCGAAGCGCTGCGGCCGACACCAACTCACCGCCAACGCCCAGCGCGGCTGCGCCCGCGCGAAGGTAGTCGGCTGCCGTCTCAAGGTTCACGCCACCCGTGGGAATGAGCGGGACTTGAGGCAGGGGACCTTTTAAGGCCTTGATGTATTTGGCGCCGCCAACTTGTCCGCACGGAAAAATCTTGACGAAAGTAGCGCCTGCCTTCCATGCGGCAAGGACCTCCGTTGGCGTCAACGCGCCCGCGATGATCATCGTGTTTTGACCGACCGCGAATGCAACCGTCGGCACATCCAAACCCGGGCTGACGAGAAACTGCGCCCCCGCATCCAGGCAAGCGCGGGCCGAATCGACATCCAACACCGTTCCCGCGCCCACCAGCACTTCCGGCATCGCACGCACCAGATCGCGAATCACTTCAACGGCGCCCGGCACGGTCATGGTGATTTCAACGATGGGTATTCCTCCGTGTGCGACCGCCTCCGCTGCTCCCAGCGCCTGTTGTGATGTGGCCGCGCGAACCACCGGGACAATCCCGACGTCTTCAATTCTCTGACGGACTTGTTTCTTGTCCATGTTCGAAAGCCTCCCGTTCAACGAGCGATGCGGGCGCCCACGCCGCGCATCACTTGCTCCACTTCTTTGAGCGTGACCATCGTGGTGTCGCCCGGCGTTGTCATCGCCAAAGCGCCGTGCGCCGCGCCGCACTCGACCGCCCATTGCGGCCCCTTGCCGGTCAGAAATCCATAAATCAATCCCGATGCAAAAGAGTCGCCTCCGCCCACGCGATCGAAGATCTCCAGATTTTCGCGATGCTTGGCTTCAAGGAATGTTCCATCCGCATAGCAGATGGCGCCCCAATCGTTCACCGTCGCCGTCTTCGCTTTACGCAAGGTCGTGGCGACCACTTGAAGCGGAAAGACTCTCACGACGGCTTCAATCATCTTTTTGAAGGCCGCGGCTTCGACGTTTGAAATATGTTCATCGAGTCCGGACACTTCGAAACCCAGAGCCGCGGAAAAATCTTCTTCATTGCCCAGCATGACATCGACCAACGGCGCCAAGCGGCGGTTGACTTCTTGGGCGCGTTTTTTGCCGCCGATTCCTTTCCACAGCGATTCGCGATAGTTCAAATCGTAAGAGACGATCGTTCCGTGTCTGCGAGCCGATTTCATCGCTTCCTCGGCCACCTCCGGCGTGCTCTCCGAAAGCGCACAGAAAATCCCCCCGGTATGAAACCAACGCACGCCGCGCTGACCGAAGATCGCCTCCCAGTCGATGTCGCCGGTTTTTAACTGCGAGATGGCGGTGTGCCCGCGGTCCGAACATCCCAACGCTGCGCGCACGCCGAACCCTTTCTCGGTGAAGTTCAGACCGTTTCGCACGGTGCGACCGACGCCATCGTACTCGACCCAGCGCACCAGCGATTGGTCGACGCCGCCTTGATAGAAAAGATCCTGCAGCAATCGTCCCACCGGATTGTCGGCCAAGGCCGTGACGATCGCAGTGTCGAGTCCAAAGCAGCGCTTCAGACCGCGAGCGACGTTGTATTCTCCGCCGCCTTCCGAGACTTCAAAGTGACGCGTCGTCCAGATGCGACGATCGCCGGGATCGAATCGCACCATCACTTCGCCGAGGGCCAGCAGGTCCCAGCGGCAGTCTTGCTTTGCCTTGATCGTTAGCGACATCGGTTCCTCCGGTGGGGTAGGCGCCCCTGCCTGCCTCGAAAATAGAAAGGAACGTTTGACACAATCCCTTCAGGGTTCTGTCGCTGGGGCGTTCCGTTACCCAGGGTAGTCCGCCAAAAAGCGGCGGACGACCCTGGGCTATTGAAGGTGTCCCCTTCGGGGACAAAAACGAGTTCAACTCAACTCGTCGACTACTTGAGACGATAAAGAACTTCCCCGGCGCGCGGGACCAGCAGAATGCCTTCGTGTTCCCGGCCACGCCAATCATCGAGCTTGATTTCTTTCGCAGAAAGATAATTCAGATTGATGCGTCGGCAGCGCTCCTCTGGAATTCCGGTTGCCAGCGTCACGCGGATGGGCGTCGTCTCGACGCCGGTCGCCACATCGAACTGCCCCAGTCCTTTCAGGTGCGTGGAATGTGCAAGCACGCCTCCGGGATAATGCTTGAACCGGTCCCATTGCTTGAGAAAGTAATCGCGACAGTGGTAGCCGATCTCGTCGATCAGCCGACCGTGCGTATAGCTGACCTCGGTGATGTGCGGTCCGTAGATGATAACTTCACCGCCGTCGGCCACGACAGGTTCCATCTTGTACATGCCCTTGGCCGCGGTCCAAAGATCGTCGTACATTTCCGGCATGACCGAGAGCACGCGCCGAAACGGTCGGTCCACATAGACGATATGCTTTTGGGCCGAAAGCTTTGCCGCGGCGTTCCAGGCTTCTTGCGGCGAGCCAAAATAAAGTCCGGCCAATCCGTCGTGACTGACGACCAGAGCAAAACAGGAAGTGGGGCGGGGGATAAGCTTGGCCGCGCGATCGATCACCGCACGCACCGGCGTGTAGCCGGCGCCGATCACTTTGAAGTTCGTGATCACGGCGCCCAGCCAGTGCGTAAAGTTGATGATGTCCGGGCCGGCGATCCCGGGAAAGAAGTATTTG
>CAZIDA010000174.1:0-7089 GCA_964537865.1 uncultured Acidobacteriota bacterium | reverse complement strand
GTAGCGAGGAAGCGCCGTAACGGGCGTGGAGCGAAGGGACGCAGGAAGGTGGAGACATGACGGACCGACCACTGCAAGCAGAACCGGCGCAAGTGCCCGCGAGGGCTAAGCGAGCCGGAGAGACCCAAACCCGATAGGGATGGGTGTGGAAGCAGCGGCATGGACGGCACGGATGTTGACCGCCCTCGCAAGAGGGAGAGAGGCCCAGATGGGACAGCCACGTGGGTCTCATGCCGACCTTCGGCCGTGGGGGAGTTCTCACTGGTTACTGCCCCACGGAATCGGGTCAATCCCGCCGAGGCGGGTGAACCACCCACTGGAGAGCCGGATGCGGGAAATCCGCTTGTCCGGTTCGGAGGGGGGAGGGGCCGAAACCAATCGACCCTTCCTACCCCTATCAGATCTACCGCCCCGATGCATCGGGGCTGCGCGCTGCCAGACCTTGATATTTTCATGTCCTTGAGTGATTGCCACTGCGACCATGAGCGACTGCCCCGAGAATTGGAAGGGGCGTCCGCGAGAACCCCTTCAGGGTTCAGATCCTGGTTCATTTTGAAACCCAGGGTTGTATTCCAATCCCCCAAAAATCCGGGGCACGCAAGCGACAGCGGGCGGACAGCCCTGGGCTGTTGAAGGTGTCCCTTTCAGGGACCAGCAGGCTCTCGGCTCAAGTACCTTCGAACATTCTCTTCCCTTTGGGCGCGCCGCGGCGTATGAGCTATTGCCGCGGAAGGATCCTTCGAGGGCAACGATGATCTTTGATATAATCAAGACGCTCATCCAATCTCCGTTTGATGTGAGTCGCGATGAAGAGGATTTTTACTTATCGTGAGGCCAAGAATCTTTTGCCGTCAGTTCGAGAGATGACCCACAAAACCTACGTCCACACGGAAGAGATTGGCCGGGAGTTGCGTCAGTCGGGGTTGTCGGGGGACAGGCGCGCTGAGCTGGAAGAAGAGTATGAGAGCGTCGTCAGCGCGTGGGCGGAGAAGCTGATGGGTCTCGGAGTTGAAATCAAAGGAATGTGGTTGGTTGATTTTGACAACGGGAAAGGTTATTACTGCTGGAAATATCCGGAGCCGTCGCTCGATCATTACCACTCTTACGAAGACGGATTTGCCGGCCGCATGCGGATCAATTGATGCCGGCTTCATATCACCTGCGCTGATTCCTCCATTGAATCCTCGTCATGGGGCTTGCCCTTCCCGAACACAAGAAACAAATCCTTGATGGGATTGGTAAATCAAATCACTTGCGGAAATCTCGGCGCCGAGGTTTCGCAATGAAGCGTCCGGCGGCGCCACCACACAATAATCCGCCCGCGGCTGCATGGCTTCAAGGTCGGCGGAAGAATGAAGGACAATCGGCGCCGGCGTCAGATAATAATCGAGGCCGTATTCCACGTCGCGAGAAACATTCAACAAGAAGACGGGAGTCTCGGCAGAACGCGATTGAATCGCTTGTGCCATCGGTCGCGTCGAGACTTGGGAGTCGAGGCCCGGCAACAAAAAACTGGAGATCAAGACGACCAGAAGCCCCATGAAAACGGCGTGACCCGTTAAGGCCACTCGAAGGCGTCGGGGCGAGAAAACGCAATAGAGCAAGAATAGAATCATTGCGGCGCCGGCAAAGACAAACCAACGGTCGAGCTCCGCCGGAGTGAATCGAAAACGAGCGATGATCTGTCGATGGAAGGCGAGCAACAACGCGAAGAAAAGAATTTCAACACCGTAGCTCCAACGGAGCGAGCGAGTAAACCGTCTCTCCTGATCAGAATCCTTTTCTAAATTCATCCCCCAAGCAAACGTCTTTCCGAGGAGAATGGAGATCGGAATCAGAACTGGAAGAACGTATCCCGGCAACTTCGATTCCGCAAGGGTGAAGAAGAGCAAAGGAAAAATCATCCACACGACGGGGAAAGTCGTGGCGCCGTGCCCTTCCCACTTCGCGGGCATCGACCAGCCGTTTAGGCGCGCCGCCATCATCACGAAGAAAGGCGACCACGGCATCATTGCGCCCAGGATCACGGGAACGTAAAACCAAAACGGTTGGGAGTGTTTGAACTCATTGGTCGCAAACCGCATCAAGTTGTGCTGAACAATAAACGTCTCGAAGAAAGCCCATCCGTTGTCGCGGTAGCACAGCAGATACCACGGCAACGTGACGACGAGAAAGATCGCGACGCCGGTCGGCAGATGGAGCCTTCGAATATCCTTCCATCGCCGCGCGACCCAGAAATAGCAAAGAACAATTGCGCCCGCCAACAAAGCGCCGACCGGCCCTTTGGCAAGCACGGAGAGTCCCAGGAAGACGTATCCGGCATAGAGGCCCCAGGGTAGTCGTGACGGCTCTTTGCGACACAGACCTTCGTAGAAGAAAAGCATTGCGATGCTGAAGGTGGAGGTGAAGAGCATGTCGGTGGAGGCGGCGTGCGCGAAGGCAATCGTTCCAAGGCTCGTGGCTAAAACCAGCGCGCTCAAAAAGCGAACGCGCGCCGTCAGAAACGAGCGGGGGATAAGAGCGAGAGCCAAAACCAGAAGCAGCGCGCCAATTGCGGAGGGCAGCCGCGCCGCTGCGTCGCTCACGCCGATGAGCTTAAACGACAGCGCCGCGCACCAATAAAAAAGCGCCGGCTTCTCAAACCACGGTTGGCCCATCAACCGCGGCGTCACGTAATCATGAGCAAGCAGCATCTCCTTGGCGACTTCGGCGTAACGAGGTTCATCGGGGCCGGTCAGGCCGATGGCGCCGGCGCGATAAAAATAGAGGAAACAAACCAAGACCACTCCTAGAGCAATCCAGAGAAGCGCCACCCATCGCATCGACGCGCGCGCGCCGCTCGGGCCCGAAGGCCCGCTCTCTGCGGTTGATCTATTGTCCGGTGTCATGGTTTGGCGAGTAATGATAATATAATACTTCGTTTTAGACCAGTGGCCCTTGACCGGGAGGCTGCGATCCGATAATCGGCATGCCGATCTCCGTTCGAACCCGCGTTTCATTCTCTCTTGAAGGGCAGTGCCTTTGCGCGAAAGACTTGAATACTGGCTAGCCTTCATTCTTCTGAAATCGTTGACACATCTGCCGAGGGCGTTGGCGTTTGGCCTGTGTCGAGCCATGGCGGCATTGGGTTACGTTTGCGCGGCGCGCCTTCGGCGAGTCGCCTACTTCAATCTGAAGCTGGCGCTTCCTCAAACCCCCAAAAAAGAGCGACGCCGAATTGTCCGGGGAGTGTTTCAAAATTTGGCGCGGTTGCTCGCCGAGTTCAGCCAGTTTCCCAAACTGAATGCCCAGAACATTGAGCAGCGGGTGATCTATGACGGTTTCGAGAATTACGCGGAAGCCGAAAAACGGGGGAAGGGGATTCTGATTTTAACCGGCCATTTTGGGGCGTGGGAGCTTTCGTCGTTTGCTCATTCCGTGTACGGACATCCGATGAAATTCCTGGTCCGCCCTCTGGACAACGGTCGCGTCGATGATTTAGTCATGGCGTATCGCCAACTGTCGGGGAATCAGGGAATCGCCAAGCGCAATTCCACGCGTGAAATCATTCGGTCCTTGAGACAGAACGAAGTCATTGGAATTCTCTTCGATCAAAACGCTACGCCGGAAGAAGGCGTGTTCGCGGATTTCTTTGGGCTTCCTGCCTGCACCACGGCGGGCGTGGCGACATTGGCGATGCGCACCGGCGCCGCGGTGGTTCCGGGTTTCTTGATTTGGGATGCCCGATTGAAAAAGCATCGCCTGCGATTTGAGCCGGCGGTCAAACTTGAAGAGACCGGCGATTTTCAGGCCGACGTGCTGCGGAACACGGCCGAGTTCAATCGCATCCTCGAAGAAAAAGTGCGCGCGTTTCCGGAACAATGGTTGTGGGTGCATCGGCGATGGAAGACTCGGCCGCCGGGCGAGCCGCCGTTGTACACTTGATTTGCAGCGTAGCCGCCGTTCGTTGGGCATTTGGCTTATAGATAATCGGAGAATATAGTGACACACGATGGCCCGCGGTGCTCAAATCGCACCGCGGCTACCTGAGCTAATCTGCTGTTGGGATTCTCGCCACCGTCACTATATTTTATCTTCCTCAGTGGGCACTGACTCATGAGCGCAAAAAAAATTTTGATGGTGGCGGGAGAAGCCTCCGGCGAGATGTATGGCGCCCGGTTGGCGGAGGAGATTCGCAAACTCTCCGCGGATCCCATCGACTTTTTTGGGTCCGCGGGCGGCGCCATGCGCGACGCCGGTGTGGCGCCCACGGTCACGGTCGAGGAAATATCCGTCCACGGATTTGTCGAAGTGCTCTTTCACTTGGAGTATCTCTTCGATGGCTTCCAACGGCTGGTGACCGCCGCCGATCGCGAGCAGCCCGACTTGGTGGTGCTCATCGATTTTCCGGATTTCAACATTCGGCTGGCGCGGCGGCTGAAGCATTTGGGCGCCAAGATCGTTTACTTCATCAGCCCGCAGTTCTGGGCTTGGCGCCGCGGTCGAATCAAAGTCCTCAAGGAATTGGTCGAGGAGATGATTTGCATTCTTCCTTTTGAAGTGGCGTTCTACGAAATGGCCGGAGTTTCCGCGACGTACGTGGGACATCCGTTGGTCGAAATGCTGGAGGCGCCGATCAGCCGGGCAGAGCTTTTTTCGTCGCTCGCTCTTGATCCGGAGAAACCGCTCGTGGCCATTTTGCCGGGAAGCCGGCAGAACGAAATCCGGCACAATCTTCCTCCGCTTCTCGATGCCGTCGCCGCGTTGCACAGCGCTCGTCCGGAAATTCAGTTTGTCTTGGGAGTGTCCCACGCCGTGGGAAGCCGTTTCGTCGCGCAGATGATGGAGCGTTGGCAACGCAGCACGTCGAAACTTGCTCCGATGACCCTCCTTGAAAACAACACGCGGGGCCTGCTGAAACATTGTCGCGCGGCCATCGTTTCTTCGGGAACCGCGACGCTGGAGACGGCGCTGTTGGGCACCCCCCTGGTGTGCGTGTACAAGGTGGCGCCGTTGAGCTGGTGGGTGGGGCAGAAGCTGATTGACGTCGATTATTATTGTCTAGTAAATTTGATTTTGAACAAGCTCGTTGTTCCTGAACTCTATCAGGCCGATTTCTCACCAAAGAGACTGGTGAGCGAGATCTCTCGGCTGTTGGATGATGAGGAAAGTCGTCGAACCATGCTGAATGAATTCGCCGGGCTGAAACGGCTATTGTCTACTGAGTCCTCCCCGATGAAGCGTTCCGCGCAAATTGTCTTGGCCCACCTGGAAACTCCAACGCGAAAAAGTGAATCCAACCCAACGAATCTGATCTCTTCGGTGATCAAGACAGGAAACTTATGACCAAGGAAACTCTTTTGCCCCGTGGCCGGACTGCCCGGCGCACTGCGGCCTGCTTTGCGTTTGGCGCTTTTCTCCTGTTGACCGGAGTCATGTCGGCCAAAACAACGGAAGATCCGCGCACTCGCATCGACGTGAAATCGTATGCGGTGGATGCGGTTCTCAATCCCGATTCCCATCAGCTTCAGGCGAAAGTCAAGATTCAATACGTGGCGCTCGCCGACGATGTGACGCGGTTGGAGTTCGACTTCAACGCCAATTTGGTTCTCACGAGCATTGTCGATGAGAAGAGTAAGCCCGTTCGATTTACTCAGGATCAAGACAACTCAAAACTGGAGGTGGATTTGAATGCGCCCTTGGCGGCGCAGCAGGCGGGAGCGCTGACGTTCGAATATCATGGGACGCTGAACAAATCCGATCGCAGTCCCGTGCCGGACGTGAAGCTGGCCGACATCGACGACTCGGGCGCCTATCTGTTGGCCCGCTCGTTTTGGCTTCCCATGAACGGCTACAATTTTGATCGCAGCTCGATTCAATTGAATATGACCGTCCCGAGCGGCTGGCAGGTGATTTCTCAGGGAAAGCTGCTGGGGAGCGACCACACGGCGCAAGGAGATGTCTTCCATTGGCAAGCCGATGAGCAGAATTTTCCATTGACCGTGGCCGCCGGAAAATATGAGCGCGCCACCATCACGACGGAATCGATCCCGGTTACCATGTATCTTCACGCCTCCGATGCGCAACTGGCCAAAGATTACGCCGAGATGGCCGGGAAGATCATCAACTTCTACAACAACAAATTTTCGCTGTTTCCGTTTGCCGGCTTTACGATCGCCGAGATCGGCGATACCACCGTGGGCGGATATTCCGCGCCCGGTTTGACTCTGCTGGCCCACCGCGTTCTCACTCCGAAAGTAAATTATCGCTTGCTGGCGATGGAAATTGCGCGCCAGTGGTGGGGGCTTCGCTCCAGCCCAAAATACAAAAGCGACGAGTGGTTGAGCGATGGATTTGCAACTTATTCGGCGGCTCTGTTCATGGAGGATTACGCCGGCGAAGGAGCGTACGAAGATGAGTTGAAAGACATCAGCATCCGAGCCTTGACTCACGAAGAAGCTTCCTCCATCGGCAACTCCGGCAGCTTGACGGAAGAGACCAGCGAATATCGATCCGTCGTTCAGTACAAGGGCGCTTTCGTTTTGTCGATGTTGCGATACGTCATCGGCGACGACAAATTTTGGAAGGCGCTGCAGGCCTTTTCCACGAAGTACGCCTACCAGAACGTCATGACCTCCGATTTCAAATCGGTGGTGGAAAACGTCACGGGGCAGGACATGACATACTTTTTCGCGGAATGGATTCTTTCGACCGGCGTTCCGGATTTCAGGCTGAAGTATGTCGTCTATAGAACGAAGAAGGGCTTCAGCGTGCAAGGTCACGTGGAGCAGGACATGGATACTCTGAGGATGCCGGTGCAAGTGTTGGTGGAGACTCAAGGAAAACCGGAGACGAAGACCGTGGAAGTGATAGGTACGAGCTCGGATTTCGCCATCGATACTTTCGGTATGCCGGTGAAGATCATCCTGGATCCCAATCACCATTTGCTCCGCTACGACGACAAGATCCGAGTGTTGGTGGCCATCCAGCGCGGCAAAGATTTCTACGATCAAGGGGAATACACGGAAGCCATCGGGGCATACAAGAAAGCCATCGAACTCGACAAGCACAACTCGCTGGCGCATTTTCGAGTCGGCGAAGCGTTCTTTG
>CAZIDA010000173.1:0-7096 GCA_964537865.1 uncultured Acidobacteriota bacterium | reverse complement strand
CGCCGACGAGATCGGCAATCACCGCCGGGTTGCGGGGATCATCTTCCGGAATTCCGGCTTCCACTTTTCCCACCAGGCCCGCGCCCACGTCGGCGGCCTTGGTATAAATTCCACCGCCCAGTTGCGCGAACAACGCCACGAAGGACGCGCCAAATCCGTAACCCACGATCAGCAGCGGGATTTTTTCTTTGGGAACGCCGGGAGCAAACGTGCTCACCAGCCAATACAAACCGCCGACCCCGAACAGCGACATGGCCACAACAAACAATCCGGAAACGGCGCCGCCACGAAGCGCAATTTGGAGCGCCCGGTTCAAGGAAGTCCGAGCCGCCGAAGCAGTCCGGATGTTGGATCGAATCGAAACCCACATGCCCACGTATCCGGCGAACACCGAACACGCGGCCCCCAACAAAAACGATAGCGTAATCCAGAAGGCCAGTCCCAAGGATGTGGGAACCGGATCAAAATTGTGATGTGATCGGACAAAGGCGTATAAGATGAAAATAACCGCCGCCAACACCGCGGCGAACTTTACGATGGCGCCATTTTGACGGCGCAAGAAAGCTTCCGCGCCTTCCTTAATAGCGTTGGAAATCACCTGCATCTCTTGTGGGCCCTGGTCCTGCCGGAGCACATAGCGCGCCAACAAAAGGGCCACCACCAGAGAGAGAAGGCTGATTCCGATGATAAGAGGCAATAAGCCCATACTGCTTCCTCCGTCTTTTTCAATTGAGATTGAAGTGCGCGGGAGACGCCGAGCGGCCTGGGGCCGCCCGCCGTGGCGGACCCCGGCGAACTTATGCACGAGCAGCGCGATTGGCAAATTTTTGCCGGGAAAGCAAGATTTTCGAGCTTGCTGTGCAGAGACCCGTCTCCCCTATCGACTGAATCTTGAATTGTGGAACTTGGGTCCGGACTCAAAGCGGAGATCACGCCGACAGCTTTCAGACCTGCAAAACGACGCGTGTTTATACCATAACTGCGGGAATTGCGCAAACCATGCGCGGAAACGAAATCTCAATCGCGAAATCGGAAAAAGTTCGCGAGTGAAGTTTTTCCAAAAGGCCGGGCGGATGGACGATCCGCGATCTCGAGGGTTGTCATCGAGGGTTGTCATCGTCTTGCCATTTCAATTCTCGAATGCTATGATTTGCGGGCCTGTCGACAAGCGACAAACAGCTCGCAAGTGCTTGTACAACCGGCAGTTTTTCAAGTGGGAGGTTCCTATGAGCGACGGAAGTGATCGTGGAAGCAAGTTTCTTTATTTTGTCATTGGAGGAGGAGTCGGCGCCATCATTGCGCTTCTCTTTGCCCCTCGTACTGGAAAAGAGACGAGAGAGTTGATTGCCCAAAAGGCCATCGAAGGGAAGGAATACCTGACGACGACAGCCAAGAACGTGCAAGACAAGGCCACGGAAGTCATCGGCCAGACCAAGGAAAATTTGACGCAGAAGAAGAGCCAGATCTCCGCCGCGATTGAGGCGGGGAAACAAGCGTATCGCGATGAAAAGTCGAAAGCGAATTAACTTGGCGCGGTTCCGATTTGAGAGCCGCTTTGCTCTAATCCAATCGATGATTTTTCGCCGTCCAATGAAAGTGGAACTGGAAGGAAGTTGTGATTTGGGCGGGATGATGTCGACCCATCGCCCTCAACTCCAACCTCAATCGGGCCAGCAGCCCGATCTTTCTCCGGAGGCTCGCCGTGCATAATGACATTGCCATCGTGTTTGTGGTGCTTGTCTCGATTGCGATCGTCATCCAACTTGGGATTCTCTACGGAATCTTCAAGGCGTTAAGCCGACTCAATCAGGAAGTGACCGAGGCCCGCAATTCATTCGAACGCAACAAGGAACCGTTCTTCAATGACCTGCGCACCTTGTTGACTCAAGCCATCGACTTGTTGGGCAATCTGAATCGCATCTCCGCCGACTTCACCAAGGTTGCCGCCACGGCGCGCGAGCAGATGGAGAAAGTCGATGGGGTCGTCACCGAGACCGCCGACATGGCTCGACGCCATGTGCATCATCTCGATTCCATCGTCAGCGACGCCATCGAGCACATCGAGCGCACCAGCCGCGTCGTCCAAGAAAACATTTTGGCCCCGGTGCGAGAAGTCTCGGCGGTCATCAAGGGTGTCAAGATGGGCTTGGAGTTTCTCACCTCCAAACGACAACCTGCCACCGTGGATAAAGTGACGCAGGATGAGGCGATGTTCATTTAAACTTGGTTTTGAATGGGAGTTTGAGATAAGGCCGGATAAAACATCCGGCCTTTTTCATGGGTAGCCCCGGCCGCTCATGGGGCCGGGCCGTTTGTTTGGTAGCCCCGGCCGTTTCTGGGGCCGGGGGTGTTTGTTTGGCGGCCAATTTGATGGCGGCCATCGGCTTCGGCGCGCCTCCGCGGCAAACGGTGAATTCGAGAGATGTTCTCGCACTTCGGCGAAAACAAAAATAGAATCGCTCAACCGTCAAGTGACTTCTCAATCCATCCTCCGCCCACCACCAAATCGCCGTCATAGAAGACGCACGCTTGGCCGGGAGTGATGGCGCGCTGCGGCTCGTCGAAGGTCATCACAATCTCACCCTGCTCTCCTTTGGAAACGACGCCGGGCGCGGCTTCATGCTTGTTTCGAATTTTTGTTTGGACTCGCCGCGGCGCTGAAAGATCGGGAATCGCAATCCAGTTCACGTCGCGCGCCAGCAAACGACGGCGCATCAATTCCGATTCCTCGCCCACCGTGACTCGTCGAGACCGTGGATCGATCGCCAGGACGTAAAGAGGACGCCCTAGCGCCACGCCCAATCCTTTCCGTTGTCCCACGGTGAAATGGTGTACACCGCGATGCCTTCCCAAGACCGTCCCGTCTTGCATCACCATCTCGCCCTCTTCTCCGTTCGCCTCCGGTGAGATTCGTTCAGAAGTTTCCTCAAATCGGCGCGCCAGCTCGGCGCGATAGGCTTCGATGAAACCGGCGTAGTCGTTTCCAGGGACGAAGCAAATTTCCTGGCTCTCCGGTTTATCGCGGGTCGGGAGATTCTTGAGCCGGGCAATGGCGCGAACTTCCGGTTTGGTCAGATGCCCCAAAGGAAACTCCGTTCGGACCAACTGCGCTTGCGTCATTCCAAACAAAAAGTAAGACTGATCCTTGGCGCGATCCGCGCCCCGCCACAGCTCGTAGCGTTGCGTCGCCGGATTATGTCGGATTTGGGCATAGTGTCCGGTGGCCAGTTTCTCAGCGCCCAGTTGAAGCGCCCGATTCATGAGCAGATCGAACTTGAAAATGTTGTTGCACTCGACGCATGGAATAGGGGTCCGGCCGAGAAAGTAATTCCCCACGAAGTTCTTGACCACTCGCTCTTCAAACTGCGCTCCAAAATTCACCACGTAAAATGGAAGTCCTAAGTGGTCGGCGACTCGCCGGGCATCGTAAAGATCGTCCAACGAGCAGCAGTGGCCGGACGTTTGGATGCCGGCCTTGGCTTTCAATTCCGGCAAGCGCTCTTGATTCCAAAGCTGCATCGACAGGCCGACCACGTCATGTCCGGCGTCACGAAGCAGCGCCGCGGCCGCGGAGGAATCGACGCCCCCGCTCATCGCGATGGCAATCCGGGTTTTCATCAGGCGAGAATTTTATCACACGGCGCTTGATCCGACGAATCGGAGCGCATCTCTTCCGAGGCTTCTCCGATCCGCCTTCAACCGGCGACCGGACACAAACTTTTACATGCCCTCGCTCTCGAATCTAGTTGACAGTGGCGGGTTTGAAAGAGTAGAAAAACTCTTTCGTCGGAATGAAGCCGTCCATTCACAAGGAGCAAATCATCCATGAAGCATAGAAATTTTGTGGTCAAGCTGTTTCCGTGGGTTGGGCTGACAGTCTTGATGTCGGTGGCGGTGTTGATGATTTTTGCGCAGCCCGCTCCCGGCCCCAAGCGCGGCATCGCCACGCAGGTGTTTGACGGAAAGACCATCAGCATCAATTACGGTCGTCCTTCCTTAATGGGTCGCGATTTGAACACGGCCGCCAAAGTGGGCACGGTGTGGCGCTTCGGCATGAATGAAGCCACGGTGCTGAAGAGCGATTTTGATTTGTACACCTGTTGCGGCGTGATCAAGGCAGGCTCTTACAGTTTGTGGGCCAAGAAGGTCGGGGACAACAAATGGGAGATGATCTTCAACTCTCAGACCGGTCAGTGGGGCACCGAACACAATCCCACCAAAGATCTGATCTCCGTTCCCATGACCGTCGAGTCGTCCAACCAAAGTGTTGAGAAGTTCACCGTCACCATCGTGAAAACCGCAAAAGGCGGACAAATTCGCGGCGCTTGGGGAAAACAAGTTTTGGTGATGGATTTTAGTTCGAAGGCGTAGATCGGTCTCCTGAAACCAATTCGTCTCGAAGAAACGCGAAGGGGCAGCCCGTGGAGGAGTTGCCCCTTTCTCGTTCAGTATGGGCCTCCTCAGGCGTGAGGGATCTTCAGGATAGTGCGGTACGTGTCGCGCGCGATGAGGACTTCTTCGTTGGTGGGGATGACCCAGATTCGTCGCCGGCTCGTCGGAGTGGCCACATCGCCTTCCTTCACCGCCTGATTTTTCTCGCGATCCATCTCGTAGCCCAGCGACTCCAGCCGTTCGCAAGATTTTTCTCGAATCAACGAAGCGTTCTCGCCGATTCCCCCGGTGAAAATCAGGGCGTCCACCTCTCCCAACACCGCGGTGTAAGCGCCGATGTATTTTCGGAGACGATAACAAAACATATCGATGGCCAGCCGCGCGCGGGCGTTTCCTTCCACCATGCTGATCATGAGTTGGCGCATGTCGTTCGATTCGCCGGAAATTCCGTACAATCCGCTCTGCTTCATGAGGAGGTTCGTCACATCGCTGGGCGTGAGTTCCTCTTGCAGCATCATGTAAAGCACGACGGCGGCGTCCAGATCGCCGGTGCGCGTCCCCATGATCAGCCCCTCCAGCGGCGTCATGCCCATCGACGTGTCGACGGATTTTCCGCCTTCAATCGCCGTGATGGAACAGCCATTGCCCAAATGACAGGTGATGAGATTGTTCTTCTCTCGCGGAATTCCCGTCAGTTGTCGAAAGCGATAAGCCACGAATCGATGCGAGACGCCATGAAAACCGTAGCGGCGAATTTGATACTGCTTGTACTGGTTGTAAGGGAGCGCGTAGAGAAACGCTTCCGGCGGCATCGATTGATGAAACGCCGTGTCGAACACCGCCACTTGAGGAAGATCGGGAAAGAGTTCCCGGCAAACGTAATATCCTTTCAGGTTGTGCGGATTGTGCAAGGGAGCGAGGACCACGCAATCTTCGATGGCCTTGACGGCCTCTTCCGTCATCAAAGTCGATGACGAAAAGCGCTCGCCGCCATGCACCACGCGGTGACCAATGGCCTCGATGGGCGATTCCTTCCCCACCAGGCCGTGATCCGTGAGCAGCGAAACAATTTTGGCGATGGCCGCCTTGTGATCGAAGATGGCTTGCACGTGCCGCTCAAAATCGCGCGTCGTGATGGCTTCAAAACTGAGGATGGCGTCTTCGGCTCCGATGCGTTCGACTTGGCCGGTGGCCAGCCGCCGGTCGCTCGCCGAATCGATCATGGCTTGGTCGGTTTCAATAAGCTGAAACTTAACGCTGGAACTTCCGGAATTCAGAATGAAGATTTTCATAAAGCCGCCTTTGATCAAAACGCAACCATCAAATTCCAAACGCCAAATTCCAAACAACGATCAAAATCCAAGTTCCAGGACAAAGCGCCTTCCGGTTGGGTATCGCGATTTTTTCGGAAGAGAGCCTGATTGAAATTCGGCACTTGGCCGTTGCTTGGAATTTGGCCATTGGCACTTGGATTTTTGCTCTTCCAACGGAAATTCGCGGTATTTGTGGTAGCCGGCCCCGATCCATCGGGGCCGCCTACCAAACCTATTTTCAGAGCAGCGCCAGAAATTCCTACGTTGCTGCCTTCGAGGAAACGAGTTTGATTCGCTCTACCACGCGGACAACTACTTCCGTGGCGCGATCAATCTCTTCCGGCGTCGTGAATTTGCTGAGACTGAATCTCAAGCTGCCACGAAGAATTTCGTCCGGGGCATTCATTGCCTTGAGGACGTGTGAGGGCTCGAGCGAACCGGAGGAGCATGCCGAGCCCATGGATGCCGCGATGCCTTCCAGATCCAACGCCATGAGCAGCGCGTCGCCCTCCACTCCTCCGAAACCAAGATTGGCGGTATTGGGAACGCGCCGGGCCCCGGCGCCGTTGACTCGAATCGAGCCGAGGCGGCGGACGAGCGCTTGTTCGAATCGATCCCGAAGAGCAGCCACGCGCGGCGACTCTTCCAACGCGTCGCGCCCGGCCAACTCGGCGGCGCATCCAAATCCGACCGCGGCCGCGATGTTCTCCGTGCCGGCCCGACGCCTCCGTTCCTGATTGCCGCCGACGATCAGCGGCGCGAGATCGATGCCTTTCCGCACGTAGAGCGCGCCGATGCCTTGCGGCCCGTGAATCTTATGAGCCGACAGCGACAGCAAATCGACATTCAAATTGTTCACATCGATGGGAATCTTTCCGGCCGCTTGAACCGCGTCGCTGTGAACGATCACGCCGTTTGATTTGGCCACGGACGCGATTTCTCGAATGGGTTCAATGACGCCGGTTTCGTTGTTCGCGGTCATGATCGAAAGGAGGATGGTCTCGGATCGCAAGGCTCGCCGCAAATCTTCGACCCGGACGAGCCCGTCTTCATTCACCGGTAAATAGGTGATCTCAAATCCGCGCTGTTCCAAAACTCGACATGACGCCAGAACGGCCGGATGTTCGATGGAAGACGTGATGATATGATTTCCGCGAGCGCGCTGCTTTTCCGCAATCCCGCAAAGCGCCAGATTGTCGGCCTCGGTTCCCCCGGAGGTGAAGACTACCTCATTGGCGGAGGCGCCCATCAAATCGGCCACGGCTTGCCGCGCCGTTTCCACTGCCGCTCGCGCGCGTTGTCCGAACCAATGCACGGACGCAGCGTTTCCAAACTGTCCGCTCCACCACGGACGCATCGCCTCGCCCACAACCGGAGCGAGCGGAGTCGTC
>CAZIDA010000172.1:0-7096 GCA_964537865.1 uncultured Acidobacteriota bacterium | reverse complement strand
AGCGAAGCCGCTCGAATTTACTGCATGGAGAATTCGGCTTGAGCTCAAACGAACTGCTGCTCGAAATTGGCTGCGAGGAAATTCCATCTCGATATCTCTCGGACCTCTCCGAAGGGCTGCACGCTGGTGTTCGCGACTTTCTGAGGAGTCAGAGAATTGGATTCGAGAGATTCGAGGGCCCGTTTTACACCCCCCGAAGATTGATTGTGGTTGCAGATGGAATGAGACTGAAGCAGGAAGATCTAGAAACCTTGGTTTTGGGACCTCCAAGACGGGTTGCATATTCGTCTGATGGGAATCCGACTCAGGCAGCTATCGGTTTCGCGGAGAGGAATGCAGTTCAAGTCAAAGACCTGATTGTCGAGAAAACTTCTAAGGGGGAATACATTGCGGTTAAAAAAGTTGAAAGAGGGGAATCGGCTAAGCAGATTCTCGAAGATGGGCTTCGCGATGTCATCCTCTCGATTCCTCTGCCGAGATCGATGTATTGGGAAGGCCCTCAAGATCCCCGTTTCATCAGGCCGATTCGTTGGATTTGCTGCCTTCTAAACGGAAAGCCGCTGACTTTCCGCCTGGGATCCGTCAAAAGTGGGGCCTACACCTTTGGACACCGAATCATAAAACCTGAGAGGATTCCGGTTCAGAACTTCGAACAGTATCGAAGGAAATTGAGTGGGGCAGGTGTTGTCCTTGATCCTCGTGAGCGAGAGAAAAAGATCATTGACGGAATTAAAGATCTTGTTTCGAAATCTTCTGCAAATCTTTTGATGGACAACGATCTTTTGAACACACACGTTCGATTGGGCGAGCATCCGAATCCAATCATGGGGTCTTTTGATTCTGGCTTCCTGGACTTACCCCAAGAGATTTTGGTAACGGTGATGAGAGATCACCAAAAATATTTCTCTCTTCTTGATTCCAAAACCGCGCAGTTGCTGCCGATGTTCATAGCAGTCATCGACAACAAGTCGGATCACAAAGGGTACATCAAGAGAAGCCACGAACGCGTCCTTAAGGCCCGTTTTTCCGACGCCAGATTCTTTTGGGAAACTGATCTCAAGACTCCCATGTCTAATCGATCGCAAATGTTGGAGCGAGTTATTTTTCAGGCCGAACTCGGGACGTACGCTGAGAAGAGTGCCCGCATTGGGAAGATTGCCGCTTGGATCAATTGCGAATCTAAGGCCGGGGTTGATAAGCAGTTCATCGAGCGAGCTGCCGGCCTCTGCAAATGCGATCTAACGACCCAGATGGTGAAGGAATTTCCGGAACTCCAAGGCAAGGTTGGAGGGCTTTATCTCAAGGCGGAAAAAGAGGAGGAGTTAGCAGCAGCGGTTTACGAGCACTATCAACCAGAGACGATCGAGTCCGATATTCCGAAAACAATATTAGGATGCTTTCTCTCCCTCGCCGATAAAATTGACAGTCTCACCGGATCTTTTTTCATTGGACATCGACCCAGCGGTAGCAGGGACCCCTTTGGCTTGAGGCGATTGACCCACGGAATACTTAAAGTGATACTTGAAGGACAGTTGGTCTTTGATTTTAGCGCTCTCGTCGATGTTTCACTGCAGTTGCATGCAAACGGATCCACGGTTGATGTGGCCACTCGTGAGGCTACGCTGCAATTCGTTCGGAGCATTTCAATGTCAGTTTTTGATTTTTTGGATCGAGCAGAGAATGTGGCGCGAGAAGAAATTGCATCGGTCCTGGCAACAAGCTCATGGGATTTTGTGGACATGAGGAACAGAATCCTTTCATTGAATCGTATCCGGCGCCGGAACAGCTTTGATTCGTTGGCTGCGAGTTTCAAGCGGATCAAGAATATTTTACAGAAGAGCGTTGGATCTCGTGAGGGCGCGGATAGGGAAGTCCATTTTGAGATCTTTAAGCAGGACGAGGAGGCCGCGCTTTATAGCTCGGTCTTGAATTTGAAAGACAAGCTGCTGGGCTCAGGAACACGGCGAGATTATGATCTCATTTTGGAGTCTATCGCCGAGATGAGGCCTGTGGTGGATCAATTCTTTGACAAGGTGCTGGTCAACACCGATGATGAAGCAATTCGTCGAAACCGGTTCAACCTCTTGTTGGCCCTGTATGATGAATTTATGCGAATTGCGGACTTCTCAGAATTGCAGCCTGCAGCGGCGTTCTCATAAGGCCAATCTGCGGGCCTATATTTGTTGTTTCTAATTTACATGGAGAATGAAAGCATGGAAAAATTCGTTTATTTTTTTGGAGAAGGTCGGGCCGATGGAAACGGTCAGATGAAGGATATCTTGGGAGGAAAAGGCGCCGGGCTTGCGGAGATGACTAACGCCGGATTGCCTGTTCCGCCTGGTTTCACAATATCAACGTCGGCATGCCGACTCTTCAATGAAAATGAGGGTCGTTTACCTAATGAGATTAATTCTGGTGTGAACGCCGCAATCCTACATTTGGAGTCGGTCGTCGGAAAGAAGTTTGGCTCCACGCAGGATCCTTTGCTGGTCTCGGTCAGGTCGGGCGCTAAATTCTCAATGCCCGGCATGATGGACACCGTTTTGAATCTGGGCCTGAACGACGACACGGTTGAGGCGATGTCCCGATTGACATCCAATGAGCGCTTTGCTTACGACGCCTATCGCCGCTTCATCCAGATGTTTGGGAAAATTGTATTGGGAATTGATCCGGCTTTCTTTGAGGAAACATTCGACCGCGCCAAGAAAGCGCATCGGGCCGTACAAGACACAGATTTGGATGCCGCCGCGCTTCGGATGACCTGTGGAGATTTCAAGAAAATTGTCAAGAAGGCGACCGGCCATGCATTTCCGGCGGAGCCACGCACACAGTTGGATTTGGCTATCAAAGCGGTTTTCGCATCATGGAATGGAAAGAGGGCAATCGACTATCGACGCTTGAACAAGATTCCTGATGATCTCGGAACCGCAGTTAATGTGGTCACGATGGTGTTTGGAAATATGGGATCCGATTCAGGGACGGGTGTCGCGTTTACGCGAAATCCGTCAACTGGAGAGAACGTTTTGTATGGCGAGTATTTGCAGAATGCGCAAGGTGAAGATGTCGTGGCGGGAATTAGAACGCCAAAGCCGATCGTTCAAATGAAGGAAGAATTGCCTAAGGTGTACCGCGAATTCTCTGAAGTGGCCAAGAAGCTAGAACAACATTACAAGGACGTTCAAGATTTGGAGTTCACGATTGAGCGCGGAAAACTCTGGATGCTCCAGACAAGAAATGCAAAACGGACAGGCGCCGCGGCGGTGAGAATTGCGGTTGATATGGTGCATGAAGGGACCATCGATAAGCCCACGGCCGTCATGCGAGTTGAACCCGCCCAACTTGATCAACTCCTTCACCCGATGGTGGATCCCAAGGAAAAGGTTCGCGTCATGGCGCAAGGCCTGCCAGCCAGCCCAGGAGCCGCTTCTGGCAAAGTGGTGTTCGACCCAGACGTCGCCGAAAAGGAAGCCTCCAAGGGTGAGAAAGTCATTTTGGTTAGAATTGAAACGTCGCCTGAAGATTTTCATGGAATGGTTGCCGCTCAGGCGATTCTAACAGCCCGAGGCGGAATGACTTCTCACGCTGCTGTCGTGGCCCGCGGGATGGGCAAGTGTTGTGTGGCCGGCTGTTCAGAATTGAATATTGACTACGCCAAAAAACAGATGTCCGCCAACGACTTTGTTGTCAAGGAGGGAGGCTGGATCACTTTGGATGGAACGACGGGTCGCGTCATTTTAGGGCAGGCCCGCTTGATCGATCCGGAACTTGGAAAGGATTTCAAGGAATTGATGAGTTGGGCGGACGAAGTTCGATCCATGAAAGTCAGAACCAACGCGGACACTCCTCGCGATGCTTCGGTAGCGCGCAAATTCGGCGCGGAGGGCATCGGTCTCTGCAGAACAGAGCACATGTTTTTTGAAGGAGACCGGATTGATGCTGTGCGTCAGATGATCGTGGGCGCGGCGGATTTCAAGCGCCTCGATTTTCAAATCAACAGGATCGAGAGTGAAATCTCCAAAGCTGCGTCAGTTCAAAAGAGAAATGAATTGAAAAGGGAACTGACGAAGCTGAAAAAGGAGATTCGTGTTCCAAGACAGCTTTATTTTGGAGCGCTCAAGAAATTGCTTCCCATGCAGCGGAGAGATTTTGTTGGAATCTTCAGGGCGATGGATGGACTGCCGGTCACAATCCGGACTTTGGATCCGCCACTTCATGAATTTCTACCACATACGGAGGAGGAGGTTCGATCGTTAGCCAGGAAGCTTAAGTATCCGGCCAAGGACTTGATCGTGAAATTCGAAGCCCTCCATGAAGCCAACCCCATGTTGGGGCATCGTGGATGTCGTCTCGGAATCGTCTATCCTGAAATTACGGAGATGCAGGCACGAGCAATTTTCGAGGCTGCCGTGCAGGTGGCAAAGGAAGGTCGGAAAGTTTTGCCGGAAGTCATGATTCCGTTGGTCGGCCATGTAAATGAACTAAAACTTCAGGTTGATTCCGTAAGAAAAGTAGCTGAAGAAATTAAAGAAAAATCAAAAGTAAAACTTGAATATTTAGTAGGAACAATGATTGAGTTGCCTCGAGCGGCATTGACGGCCGATGACATCGCCCAAGTCGCTGAGTTCTTTTCATTCGGAACCAACGATCTGACTCAAATGACGTATGGGTTGAGCCGAGACGATGCAGGAAAGTTCCTACCATACTATATTGACAACGGCATTCTCAAAGATGATCCCTTCCAGACGCTGGACCAAGAAGGAGTCGGGCGCCTGATAAGTTGGGCCGTGGATCAAGGCCGAAGCTCTCGACCTGAATTGAAGGTGGGGATTTGTGGCGAACACGGCGGGGATCCTCGTTCGGTCGAGTTTTGTTTTCGGAACCACTTCAACTATGTGAGTTGCTCGCCATACCGCGTACCCATTGCGCGTTTGGCAGCAGCTCAAGCCGTGATCCAGGACAAGAGCGAGATCGGAAAAACCTTGTAAATGGATTTTCAGAGGGCGCTCTTGATATACAGAGCGTCAATTGATCTTCGTTAGTGTCTGCAAAGAAATGCGCCCAGCAAACGCCTTTCTCCCATAAGATGCGGTGAGAAATTATTGAAACAATTTACCGTTATCGTGAGCCGTTGAAGTTGGCAATCTCTTGCCTAATGGAGAGCAAATCATGATATCGGATCTTCCTTTTCTTCGAAAAACGATTCTGTTTGCCGATCTTCCACCCAAGGAATTGGAGCGCGTGGGTTTCCTCATGCAGGAAAGAAGGTATTCAAAGAACCAGATCGTCTTTCTGGAAGAGGAGGCCGGCCAGTACATGTACGTGGTTAAGAAAGGGCAAGTGAAGGTCACCAAGATGGCCGCCAATGGCAAAGAGCGCATTTTAACGATTCACAAAGAGGGGGATTCCTTTGGAGAGCTGAGCCTCTTGGACAACAGCGCCGTTCCAGCCACCGTAACTGCCATGACTTCGGCATTGATCTGGCGCATGAACAAAGCGGACTTCCTGAGCGTCGTTTTGAACAATCAGAGGGTCTTGCTCAAAGTAATTCAGGTTCTCAGCTCGGAGTTACGAAGGGCCTGGTCCCAAATTCAATCTTTGACGATTCTCGATGCGGAAAGCCGAATCAAATCCACCCTCATGAAGTTGTCGATGGAAAATGGAATTGAAACCAGCGCTGGAATTCAACTGCGGTTCCGGCTAACTCACCAAGAGATAGGAGACATGGCTGCGACCTCCAGAGAGACTGTGACAAGGTACATCACCGTCTGTCAGAGGAAGAAGCTCATCAGTTTTGCGGAGAGAAACTCCATGGTTCTTCACCCCGCATTTTTTGAAAAGAGCGCTGCCGCCACTTTCCATCGCCAGTCGACAAGCCAATAGGAGAAGGGCATGAAGTGGAAAAGATGTGGAAATGTGGATTATCTAAATTCATTAATTTAACATAATATATCTTATCGGTCTTAAGGACGGGCCGATTCAGGGCCACAATTCAAATCGACTCTCCCTCCAAGGCCTGGTCTTGCCCGCTCTCCGGCTCTCATACGAATTTGCGTTCAACTGGATCCTTGGCGAGGGTTTCTTCTTGCATGCTGCATCTTTCGATTTGAGGTATTATCAAATCCGACTACTGAGTTTTCTTTTCATCCTTCAGAGGTGAATAGAAATGAGAAGGCTTTTCTCAAACACCTTAACCGATCGCTTTCTGGCCTCTCTGGGAAGGAACGTGTGGAGTCTCGGCTTATTTCTCATGATGCTCATTGCTTCCCTGATTGTGTTTCTCGATCCGGCAGGGTCCTCGATGCTAAATCTGTTCGGCGGACAGGCTCCTCCTCCATCTCAACAAATGGGTCAGCAGCCCCCTCAACAGCCCCAACAGCCTCCGCCTAGCGAACAGGAGCAAGAGATGCTTCGGAAGCAGCAACGGGACTATCGCAAGGAACAATATGAGAAGACCAAGCAGATGGCCGGAGATCTTTTGAAGATGGCGCAGGCTCTGAAAACATCCATCGACAAGGCCGGCGAAAACACTCTGCCCTTGGATGCTGTCAAGAAGACTGAAGAGATTGAATCCCTGGCAAAGAAGATTCGATCTCGCTTGAAGGGGTGAAGGCGGTCGGAGAATGGAATTCAGGAGCGATGGGTTTGGTAAGCGCATTTCATCTGCGCTCTTCTGCGGTGCCGTTCAAGGGCGAGTTGAATCAGCCGATCAATGAGTTCGGAATACGAAACCCCGCTGGCTTCCCACAGCTTCGGGTACATACTGATCTTTGTGAATCCGGGAATTGTGTTGATTTCATTTAAGAGGATCCTACCGGTTTTCTTCTGAAGAAAGAAATCCACGCGTGCCATTCCACAAGCGTCGATGGCTCGAAATGCCGCCACAGCCAGCTCTTGAACTCGCTTTGTTTGCGCTGGGGTGAGTGGCGCCGGAACAATCAGGCGGGATCCTTCATCGACGTATTTCGATTCGTAGTCGTAAAACTCGTGAGCCGGAATGATTTCCCCGGGCAGCGAGGCCATGGGATGTTCGTTTCCAAGAACCGAACACTCCACTTCCCTGCCGACGATTCCCTGCTCGACCAAGACTTTCTCGTCA
>CAZIDA010000171.1:0-7136 GCA_964537865.1 uncultured Acidobacteriota bacterium | reverse complement strand
GGAGCTTCTTGCAGTATGGGCTTCGGCCACACTTCTTTCGTAATTGCAGATGATGCAAATGAAGACTTGATTTACCCCGCCTTCGAACATGAACACCAAAGACCCCAAACTCATCTCGCTTCGGTTCAATGATTGCATCAACCATCAGGATCTGGCCGGGCTGGCTCGTCTCATGGCGGAGGATCACACCTTCATCGATCGCGAGGGAACGGTTCATCAACCGAAGCAAGTAATGGTCGATGGCTGGAAAGAATTCTTCAAAACTTTTCCCAAGTACCGGAACACCTTCAATCGCGTCGAGTCGAGAGACAATCTTGTCGTCCTGCTCGGCTTCGCCTACTGGTCGGAGGAGCAGCCGCACGACCCCGCCATTTGGACGGCCACCATCGTCGGCGATCTCGTTCACGAATGGCGCGTCTATGCCGACACGCCGGAAAACGGAAGACGCTTCCGTCTCGCATGAATGGATGACAATGAGAGGCAGGCGGCGCAGACAAGAGTGTCTGCGCCACATTTATTTCTGCGCGACAACCAGCGAATTCATGCGGTCGTCCTGATGCACCAAGGAAACGTTCTTGAATCCCGCCGTTTCGAGATCCTCGCGAAACTCGTCGAAGGTGAACGTTCCTCCCGATTCCGTGCTCACGAGCATGTTGACGGCGAACAGCGCGCCGGCGGGCGGTGAAGTGCGGCTGGCGCTCATGACCATGTCGCGAATCATGATGCGGCCTTGAGGACCGAGAGCCTGATACGTTTTCTTGAAAAGCTGTCGATTCTGGGCGCGCGAATTCTGGTGCGCAATGGCGCTGATCCACGCGGCGTCGGCGCCGGAGGGAAGCGGGTCGGAATAAAAATTGCCGGGGACCAACCGCGCGCGATCGAGATAGCCTTCTTGCGAGAGGCGTTCGCGGGCCATGGGGATGACTTCCGGCAGATCAAAAAGCGTGGCGGTCAAACGCGAGCGCGTGCGCAGGAACGCGAGCGTCCACGTTCCCGAAGCGCCGCCGATGTCCAAGAGATGCGTGAAGGCGAACTTCGCCAACGGTTGAATGACTTGATGCGCGAGGGGCGCGGAGACGTCTTGCATGGCGCCGATGAAGGAGGCGATGTCGCCGGCCTCGCCGCGGATGCTGGGAGTTCGCGTCGCTGGCTTGCCGGTCTTGACCACTTGCGCCAATTGCGCCCAGCGGCGCAGACAGTTGGCTTGATGTTGCGCCATCGCCAGCGCGCTGTGCGAGCCTTTCTCGGTCAACAGATCCGCCACCGACGCCGGGATGGAATATCGATCGCCCTTCTTGTCGATCACTTGCAGCGAGACCAACGCATCCAGCAGAACTCGCGTCGCGCGAGGATCGCTTTGAAGCGCATGGCCCAGCGCTTCCACGGTCTGCGGCGCTTCCTGGAGGCGAGCGAAGACATCCAACTCCGCGGCCGCTAAAACCACACACGCCGGTTGAAAGCCCCGGATCAATTCCATCATTTGTTGAAACGTCCATTGCTTTGACATAAGCACCTCGCCGTTGTCGTTCGGGAGAATGTTATCAGATTAAGACTGAAGAGACATCAAAGCGTTCGGATGTTGGCTGAGTGTGGATTGATTGAGAGGGACGGCGGGGGAAATTGGAGAAGCCGTTTGACACAACCCCTTCAGGGTTGAATCGTTGTGGGGAACAATTCGATACCCAGGGTAGTCCGCCAAAAAGCTGGCGGACAACCCTGGGCTATTGAAGGTGTCCCCTTCAGGGACCTCCTCCGATCAAGCTCGATCACATCCGATCATTTTCATCCCTTGAGTCGACTCCGACGCATAAACAACTCCCCCAAAGATAGAGGCCCTGGACGCTTGGGTAGCCGGGATTCGCCTGGTCTTTAGCGAATCCCGGGCGTCCGGGATGCTCCAAAATACAGAGCATCCCGGCTACCGCATGATTTTCATGACCTCGGGTGGCCCGTCGCGGCGGGGCGTCGGCGGCGAATGGCTCACGAAGAAGGAACGCATTCTCGTTGTGCAAGCGAATCGAGAATGCGGATCGCCGTCGCTCTTGTTTCGCGAAATCCGCGGGGGTATACTCCGCCCGAATAGCGGCTTTGTGTTTTACCGGTGTTTTTGAAGTGGGCGGCAGGCCCGATCTCGAATCCACTTCTTCGCGTCTTCATCACTCATGACTCATGCCGACCATCCTTTCCTGATCGGAAAAAAGCGGGCCCGTTTCGAGGCCATTCAAGAATGCCTCGTTCCGCGATCCAAACAATTCACGCCGGAGCAAAAACTTCGCGCGCAAGAGTTGGTCAACGGGTTTCTTCAAACCAAATCTCCGGCGGTTCGCTTCAAGCTGGCGGCGTTCTTGATCTTGATCGATCTCGTGTCGCTGGCCGTCGGCTTCAAAACCTTCAAGCGCCTGCGCGAAGATCAACAACACCAAGTGATGGACCGGTTCTTTGATTCCTCGATGGGCGTATTCCGAAAAGGCTTTTGGGGAATCAATACGCTGGCCAAGATGGGCGTGTACGGGCAGCCGTCGGTGTACGAAGAAATCGGCTATCGCCTGCGGGAGACGCCGCGATGAACGAAACGCGCTTGGAGTATGACGTCGTCATCATCGGCTCGGGCGCCGGCGGAGGAACGGTCGCCAAAGAATTGGCCCCGCTCTGCCGACAAGGTTTGAAGATCGCGCTTTTGGAATGGGGCGGACACTTCGAGCGCGAGGCCAACACGCGCGACGAAGTTTCCATGGCGACGAAATATTACTTCGATCAAGGCGGATTTCAGAGCGCCCAGCAAGACCTCACTTTTGCTTTCGCCAAAGCGGTGGGCGGCTCCACCACCGTTTACACCGGAACTTCGCTGACGGCCCCGCGGGAGGTGTTCGATCGATGGAATGTTCCCGGCATTCATCTCGACGATCTGATGCCGCGCTATGAGAAATACATTCAAGAGAACAACGTTCACCTGAATTCCCCGGACGAAATCAATCCCAACAACCGCATGTTTGAGAAAGGCTGCAAGAAGCTGGGATGGAAAGTGTCGCAGTTCCCGGTGAACACGAGAGGATGCGTGGGCCTGTCGACCTGCAACCTGGGCTGCGCCGTTCACGCCAAGCAAGGCACGGCGGCGGTGCAGATTCCCCGCGCCGTGGAGCAGGGCGTGGAGTTGATTCCCTTCTGCCGTGTCGATCGGATCGACGGACACGAGGTGTTGGCGGAGGTGGTGGCGCCGGAACACGGACTCAAGCCTTCGCCGCTCGCCGTCGGACGATACCGCATTCACGCGAAGAAGATTGTGGTGTGCGCGGGGGCCATTCATTCACCGGTGATTCTGATGCGGTCACTGGGGCGTCGTTTTTCACCGGCCATCGGGCGGTACTTCACGTGCCATCCGGCCTTGATTTTGGTGGCGCAGAATCCCCGGCCCACGGGGATCACCTCGGGACATCCCAAGAGTTTCTACTGCGACGAGTTTCAATACTCACGCCGATTTTTGCTGGAGACGTGTTTCTATTTCCCGTTCGTCTTGTCGAAGAGCTTGACGGGATACGGACGCGAGCTCGACGATCTCATGGAGCATTACGAGCATCTTCAAATGATTTTGGCGCTGGCGATCGATGTGGCGAAGCCGCACAATCGCGTCGACATGGATGGACGCGGCAATCCGGTGGTTCGCTACCGGTTTCATGAAGACACTCTGCGCTCGCTGGTGGAAGCCATCCGCGCCAGCGCGAAAATTTTCTTCGCCTCGGGCGCGTCGCGCGTTCATGCGCCCGCCGCCGACCGGTTTTTTATTCATGCCCACGAAGCCGACCGCGTCGACGAGCTGATTCAGCAGAAGCATTTCAAGCTGGGCAAGGTGTCTATTGCCGCGGCGCATTTGATGGGGGGATGTCGCCTGGGCCTCGATCCGAAAACTTCCGTCACCGACGTGTGGGGCCGCGTGCACGGCCATGAAGATTTGTACGTGGCCGACGCCAGCCTCTTTCCGTCGTCGTCGGAGGTGAATCCGTACCTCACCATCATGGCCTTGGCCGATCGCGTGGCGGAAGGCGTGCGAAGGGATTTGGGGTGTGAGTAGGATGGTTCGTTTGAAAATCATCTGTTGGTCTCTTTGCGCAACCTCTGCCCGCCGCGGCGGGCGTCTCCGCGGTGAATGAGCCGGGAGGATTCTTGGAGCCATGGATTGTTCGCTAGCGTCAGACGCTCGATACCGGACACCCAACACCTGGCACTTGCTTCTCATCGAGGAGAATCCAAATGAATCTCACCGGCGCGCAGTTGGTCGTTCGAGCGCTTGAAGAAGAAGGCGTGCGGCACGGATTTGGAATTCCCGGCACGCACAACATCGAGCTGTACGATGCCATGGCCGACGCCGCGAACTTCCAGCCCATTCTCGTCACCGACGAACAAAGCGCTTCGTTCATGGCCGACGGCTACGCGCGCGCCGGCAACGGCTTGGCGGTGGTGAATATTGTCCCCGGCGCCGGATTGACTCACGCGCTTTCCGGCATTGCGGAGGCGTTTCTCGACGGCGTGCCCATGCTGATCCTTTCGTGCGGCATCCGGCGAGACACGGGCGCGGCGTTTCAACTGCACGACATCGATCAAGTGGCCGTCGCGCGACCGGTGTGCAAACAAGTGCATCAACCCCGAACGCACGTCGACCTCTATCATGCCCTTCGAACGGCCTGTCATCAAGCTCGAGAAGCGCCCGCCGGCCCGGTGTTGGTGGAAGTCCCCGCCAACCTTTATCTCTTCGCGCAAGAACTTCGCGAGGAAGATTTGCGTTTTTCTTTTGCGGAATCGCGACCGCGCATCGACGCTTCCATCATCGAAAAAATTGCCGGGCTGATCAATGGGCGCCGAAGCGTGGGAATCTATGCCGGTCGCGGCGCGCGGCACGCTTCGGACTTGCTGATTTCTTTGGCGGATCACATCGACGCTCTCGTCTTCACGACAATTTCCGGGAAAGGAGTTTTTCCGGACAACCATGCTCGATTTGCCTGGAACCTCATGGGCGCATCGGCGCCGAAGGAGATTCGCCGTCTGGGCGATGATCTCGATGGTTTGATCGCCATCGGATGCCGATTCGGGGAAGTCGCCACCGCCAGTTATGGAATGAAACCGCCGGTGAACCTCGTTCACATCGACATCGACAGCCGCGTCTTCAATAAGAACTATCCCGCGAAGATGGTTCTGCAAGCCGATGCGAAGGAGGCGTTGGAGGCGCTGCTGGCTTCACCCACACTGAAAAGGAAAGGCGCCGACACGATGCGACTCTCCGCGCTGGCGGAAGCTCACGGCGCCGCGCGCGAAAAGTTGACACGGCCTTCGGATGACGAAAACAAAGTGTCTCCGCACGCTTTCTTTGCGGCGCTACAGAATCAGTTTGGACCCGAAACCATTTTTGCCACCGACAGCGGCAACGGAACTTTTTTGGCCATGGAGCATCTGCGCTTGGACGGCCCGAATCGCTTTCTCGGGCCGATCGATTATTCCTGCATGGGCTACGGCGTGCCCGCGGCCATTGGCGCAAAACTGGCGTGCCCCAATCGGCCGGTGGTGGCCTTGGTGGGCGACGGCGCTTTTCTCATGACCGGCATGGAATTGTTGACCGCGGCGCAGAACGGAACGGCCGCGGTGTTCTGCATCTTACGCGACGGCGAGCTTTCCCAGATTGCCCAGTTCCAGCAAGTGGCGCTCAATCGAATCACCTGCTCGAAATTGCCGTCGTTCGATTTGAAGCCTCTGGCCGCGGCGCTGGGCGTCGATTATTTGAAGATCGAAAACGATCGCGAAATTGATGACGCGCTGAAGCTCTCCGCGCAGTCGGTGTTGCAAGCGAAGCCGGTGCTCGTGGAAGTGAATATCGATTATTCTCAATCGACATTCTTCTCCCAAGGCGTCGTCAAAACCAATTTTCTTCGCTTTCCATGGAAAGATCGCATCCGCTTTGTCGCGCGAGTCCTCAAAAGAAAACTGAGCTGATAACGGCGAAGGTTGGAGGCAGCGCTCTGCACCGATGAAAGGTTGAAGCGACGAGCAAGAAAATGCATGGATGTGATTGAACTCGTTCCGGGATGATCTCTGAAAGGGATACCTTCAATAGCCCAGGGTTGCGCTCTTTGCACCCCGGGGTCTTCAAGCATCTGAGAATACGAATCCTCAAAGGATTCCCTAAGTTCTCTCGTTTTCGGGACCAGCGATGACGGGCGTTGGGGATCCGACGGCTGCGAAGACATTTCGTTTCTGGAGTCGATCAATCCCGAGCTCGGTCTAAAGTGTCTGCCCCAGGAGTTTTCCAGCAACCTTTTGGGCAATTCGCCGTAGACTTGTGTATTGATGCATGCGGACAGAACCGGTTTCTTTCATCCCAATATTTTGGGAAACCAACTGCACTTGGAATGAGAATCAATCTTCTGCTTGGCAAGCTTTGGGAATTTTGTTTTTCTGACGAAATTTTCAGGCTGGGAAGATGTGGCCTGGAGTTCCATTTGGCCGCGGCCCAGGGCCGCTCCGCGAAACAAGGAGGTGAATATGAGAAAGCTGAGTTGGATTCTACTTTTGGTGGTCGGGCTGTTGACGCTGGCGGGAAGCCTGGAGTCGGCGTGGGTGGCGATGAGCCAATCACCGGATGGATTGGTGGGACCGGGTCTAACCTTGGCGAAGGCGCCCGAGGCGCCGCCGGAGGTGGCGTTGAAAATTCGGGCGCGCCGCGTGACTGCGTCCGCGTATGCCGCGGCGTTCTCGTTGCTGTTCCTCGCGGTGGTTTGGTTTCCGTATCGGCGCGGCGAAGTGTGGAGCTGGTGGGCGATGCTGGTGGTGTCGCTGCTCCTGGTCGTCCTCATGAGCGCGAGAGTGCCGGCGCTTGACACCCGCTCGGGAGTCGGGCAAGCGCTCATTCAATTTGGATTGATCGTGATTGCGTTGCTCTTGGACGTGGGACGATTGAGGAAGAACCAGGAAGCGGCGTCGTAGGGAATCGTTTCAGCGACGGGCTTGACGGGTGGCCCGTCGTATCTGGTGATCCTTTCGACGCAGCCTGCTCCTAAGATCGGTTTCTGTCGCCCCTGGCGGGGCTTGATGATCGTATCGGCGGCCGTACCCCACCCTTGCTCGCCGCCTGCGGCAGACGAGTTGCGGGTGGG
>CAZIDA010000170.1:0-7138 GCA_964537865.1 uncultured Acidobacteriota bacterium | reverse complement strand
GAAGAATTTGTTTTCCACAGATCAGCACAACGGGGGTTTTCACACAGACTCCTTCAGGGACAAAAACGAGTTCGGCTCAACCGCTTGGTCACTTTCATTCCTTTGAGTGGTCGCCGCGGAAAGTCCGCGCCACGAACACCTCAGCAACTTGTTACGGCGTCTTGAGGAACGACGGCGCAATCACCGCGCTTCGGCCCGTCTGATCATTTTGAACCAGCACAGCGCCGCTCTTCAGGAATTCAATCTTCGTCCCTTGGAATGGCAGTTGTGCCGCGCCGATTACTTTCCATTCCAGCACCGGATCGGGAGCGAGCAGAAGCAACCGCGCATCCTGAGTCAGAAGCGCGGCCACAGAGTCGTCGCTCTTCAACGCCAACGAGGTGACCCCGGTGATTCCGGCGGAGGAGAAATCCAACACGTCTTCCACCGTTCCGTTCTGGCTCGAGTAATTGTCGATGCGAAGCAACTTCTGCGCTCCGTTGTCGGCCACGTCGAGCTGTTGTCCATTTGCGGAAATGACCGCGGTCACCGGATCGTCCACCGGATAAACGATCGCGGCGCGCTCGTCGTGCCCCGCTCTCAGGGCCAGGACTCGTCCCAATGCGCCCGCCCGCGCCGGAGCGTAAACCGCGACGGCCGTTTGACCGTCGTTGCTGACTCCGATGTCCATCAACCGGGTTCGAGAAACTTCCGGCAATTGGAAACTTCGAACCTCGGTCATTGGTCCGGTGAGATTTTGGATCGCCCGGAGCACGATCGCGTTCTTCACGGCGAGGACGGCCCGGCTTCCGTCGCGCGAGTAGGCGATCATCGAAATGCCCGGATAATCGGGATGCGTGTCGATTTGAAGCGAGCCGGCGACAATCCCTTCAACTTGCGATAGAGTTCGATTCACATTGTCGGCGATCAACGCGCCATCCCCGGTGGGGCTGTTGCGCACCAAGCTCACCTTCCCCGGAAAGACCGGTGTCTTTTGGACGACTCCATGTTCGCCCGTTCCTTCGACCAACCCAAGCTCCCCAGTCGCTGAACCGATCGCGGCGCCCATCAACGGCGGCAACACCACGCCGGCGCTGGAATCGCTCTGATCCGAGGTCTTCGACTGCGGTGTCATGACAGCAACCGAAGTCGCGACTCCACGCGCCGACTTGGGCGCGCCGAACGATTGCGTCTGCGCGGAAAATTGAAGCGTCTGCGGAGCGGAGGTCCCTTCGGAGTTGCTCAGCGACACTTGAACAGCGGAAATGTCGGAAATGTTTCCGGTCACACTGAAGGTTACGGTCAACAAAAATTGGCTGCCAACGGCTTGCGCCGCCGGTGACGAAAAGTACGCGGAAAACGGCGCCGCTACCGAGATGGAAATCGGTCCGGGGTTGATGATGTTTCCTGTCGGCCCCAGGAACGTGAACGTGGCTTGCGAGACGCTGCGCGTGGGATCAAATCCGGCGACGTTCAATTGAATCGAAGACGAAGTCGTGGTGACGCCCAACTGCGTAATCACCGGTGGAGTCGCCGGAACAGTGAGCGTTGATTGCCCAAGCAAGCCGCCCGCTCCGTTTTCCGCCGTCACCGTAATCGTGCCGGCTAAAGTCCCGGTGAAAAAGCTTTCCGGCGGACTCGACAACTGCCCGGCGGGAATTCCGTAATTCGCCGGAACGGGCGGATTGAATTGAATGGTTCCATCCTGCGCATTCGGAAACAGCGGATTCGAAGACGTGAACTGCAATCCCAGTTGGATCGGAAAATTCACATCAAGCGCCGTCGCCGGCGGCGCGAAAGCCACATCGGCGGTGGCTTGATGATCGGCCACCGACGTCGACAGGCTCGGATTTACTACCGTGATTACCGTATTCACCGGCGGACTGATGCCCGTCCCCGTGACGCTCACACCGATCAAGGGATGGCTCACGTCGTTTGAAGCGATGCTGATGTTCCCGTTGATCGTTCCTCCACCCACGGGATCAAAGCTCACGGAGAAGGTTCCCGAACTGCCCGCCGCAATCGTGGTCGGAAGGCTGCTCAGAAGGTACGACGGATTGTTGGAAGTGATGGCGCTGATCACCAACGTCTCATTCCCGGTGTTTTGAAGGGTGACGGTTTGCGGCGCGCTGGCGATTCCGGTCAACTGGCTGCCGAAGTCCAACGCCGGCGGATTGATTCCGATCTTCGGCGAAGTTCCCACGCCGGTCACCGGAATGGTCAACACCGGCAATCCCAGGGCGTCTGAGTTGATCACGATATTTCCGGTAAAAGGACCGACGGCCGTGGGAGTAAAAGTCGCGGTGAAAGAGGCGGTCGATTGCGGCGCCACGCTTTGAGGATCGCCGGCAATCCCGATCACCGTGCTGCTCGCGACCACGCTTCCCACGTTGACCGCCGCTGCGCCGGTATTCTGAAGCGTGACCGTCATTGGCGCGCTCGTTGCGCCAACATGTTGATTGCCGAAATTCAACGTCGGCGGGCTGGCGGCAAACGTGATCACCAATCCCGTCCCCGACACAAAAACATTGAGGATTGGATTGAACACATCGCTGGAAGAGATGATGATGTTTCCGTTGAAGGGTCCGGCCGCTGTGGGTGAGAACGCGACGTTGAATGACACGCTTCCGCCGGGATCAATCGCATTGGCGTCGCCCAGAGGCGGTAGATTGGTTAACACGATGGCCGGATCGGAAGGAGTAATGGAATTCAAGACCAACCCGATGTTTCCAGTGTTGGTTAGCCTGAGCGTTTGGCTGGGGCTTGTCGACCCCACCAAGACTTGTCCGAAGCTGAAGCCTCCCGGTCTAGGCGTATCAATCGCGCCATCCCCGGTGCTGTTTGTGATATTGATGTTGAAGACCGAAGTATTCGGATCGTCCGAAGCGATGCTGATGACGCCCGTCACCGGGCCGACGGTTTGCGGCTGAAATGCCACGCTGAAAGTTGCAGGGCTGCTGAGCGTGACTGGACTGGGAGGAGTAAGCGGCGTTAAAACAAAGGCCGGATTGTTCGAGGTGATGCTTGTGATGTTCAGCGAAAAATCACAGCTACAAATGTCGGAAATCTGAACCGTCTGAGCGGGACTGGTCGCCCCCACCAACACATCACCGAATTGCAGAGTTGTCGGACTGACACTGATTGTTTGGGAATGACTCTGGCGAGCACTTCCCATAAAACCCACTATCATCACCAGCACCAGCCACAATGACCGTCGCGTCTTCATAGTCTTTGCGCTCCTTTACTTCTTCATGCCTTCTCTCGGATCACCGCCCGGCTTTCCGGAATTTTCCGCTCCGGGCGCCTTCTCACTTCCAACCGCGCTCAATGCGGCGGGCCGACTCCCACGCCGGTGGGGCTTCCCACGGTAGTTTGATTGGGATGCTTCCCGTTGCTTTGCGAATGCGTCACGATGATGGAGCCCACCACGGCCCCGACGGTCATCACCGCCAACGTCGTAATCAGGAAATGCAACGAGAATCCGGTGCGCCCCGCCGTCTCGACGATCAGGCCGCGGGAATTGATTCCGTTGACCTGCGTCAGATTGGGTGGACGTTCCGACTGCGCGACGTTGCCGGTGTTCTTGGGAAGCTTGGGGAGTTGGCGGGCATTACTCGTAATCGGATACTTTCCGCCCAACAAAGCGGCAATCGCGGTGATGGCGGTGAACCCGACGCCGCGAATGGCCGTCACTTCTTCTCCCCCGTGAATGGTGACGGTCTGCTGCGTCACGCGTTCGGTGATTTGCTCCACGCCCACCGTCAGCGCATGCGTGGAATGAGAATCGTCCGGCACTTCTTGCCAGCCTTGCGTTCCTCGGATGGCGGCGATGGCCGTCGGCGTTTCGAGATGCGTGGCCGTTCCCGTTTGGCGCTTGATGTTGAACCACAGATTCCCGATGTACTGATTGATGGTGCGAAGAATGCCGCCGGAGGGAGTGGGGCGTTCTTGAATCGTGACGTTGGCGCCGACATCCAACCGAATCAAGCTGCCGTCATTGAAGGTGATTTCGCAGCGTCCGCGCTCCGTGACTACCTTGTCGCCGGAATAGAGCGGCGCGTTGACGCCGACCACCTGATGCCAGCCGGCGTTGTTCCGCACTCCCACGACTCCGACGTAGTTTGAAATTCGCGCGATCGGCGAAGCTCCGCCGGCTTGGGGCGGAGCCGGAGGCGACGGGTTGGGCGATGATTCCGGCAGGATCACGGGACCGCTCGCCGCCACATCAACCGTGGTTTGCCCAACCAACGTGAACAGACAGAGGAGCGCCACCGCCGCCCGCATCCGTCCTTTCGACTGCATCAGCTTCAACGACATCCGAACCTCCTGGTGTGCACAACTTCGACTTTGGCCCACGCTTCCGAAAACACATTTGCCGGAAGCTTCTCACTGGAACTGCTGTTCAACGAACCGAACGGTTGTCGTGCCTTGAACTGCTGGAATCGCTCAAATCATCCGGCCCCGCGGCAGCGGAATCGCTGCGCCCATGGACGCCTGATCGCGTCCCTCCAACTTAAGGCCGAAATCCATGTGCATGCTCACTTCTCTTCAAATTGATACGCCGGCGAAAAATCTTCCAGCGGCGCCTGCAGGGCCGCCTCACACCGGGCAATCAACATGTCGGTCGCGCCGTCGTGATTGCCGTTCTCCTCCTGCGCCGCGCGGAACTTCGCCAACGCTTCTGCAACTTTTCCTGAAAGGTAAAAGTCCATGCCGTCTTCGTATTCTTGAAGAAACTTTTTCGAGTAGGCGCCATGTGAGCGGGTCAGCGAATGCAAGAGGCCTGCCGTCTCCTTGGGCGCCAGCAATTCATAAAGCATCACCGCGTCCTGCCGGCCTTTGACCCGCACGTAGTCGAGCCGGCGAACTTGAAAGCGGTCCTTCACCTGCTGGTAGGTGTTCTCGCTGATGAGGATGTTGGTCCGGTAAAATTTGTTGAGACCTTCCAGCCGGGAGGCGAGATTCACGTTGTCGCCGAGCGCCGTGTAATTGAATCGCTGCACCGAGCCCATGTTTCCGACCGCGGCGAGTCCGGAGTTCAATCCCAGGCCGATGTTGAAGGGCATGCCGATGACCGGCTCCCAGCGCTCCCGAAGCGACCGGAGGCGGTCCACCATTTCCAGCGCCGCCGCGCAGGCCAGTTCCGCATGCCGGGGCGCGTCGAGCGGAGCGCCCCAAAAAGCCATGATGGCGTCGCCGATGAATTTGTCGAGCACACCTTCGTGCTTCAGAATGATCTTGGACATTTCGGTGAGGTAATCGTTCAGCAAGGCGGTCAACTGCGCCGGCAATAATTTCTCGGAAAACGATGTAAAATTCCGGATGTCGGAAAACAGGACCGTGAGCTCGCGCTCTTCGCCCTCCAACTTCGGAGACTCCGGTTGCTCCAACAACCGCTCCACCACTTTTTCATCGAGGTAGTACTGGAACATCCGTTTGATTTGCGCGCGCTGCCGCTCTTCCGTCAGGTATTTGCATCCCACGATGAAAGAGGAGGTGGCCACAATCGCCAGGCCGGGGAAGGCAAAACTCAGGACCCAGCCCCAGCGCACGAACATCCACTCATTGAACGCGGCAAAGGCAGCCAGCAGGAGCAACGCGAAGAGAATGGAATTTCGCGCGGAAAATCGCGGCAGCAGAAATCCCAGCAGCAACGCCAACACCACGACCAGCGCCAGGTCAACAAAACTGGTGACGGTTCCCTGCCGCAGGAATTGACCTTGCATGATGCTGTCGATCACCGTGGCGTGCATTTCCACGCCGGGCATCGTGCGGTCGAACGGCGTCGCAAAGACGTCGGAGAGTCCCAGCGACGTGGCGCCCACCAACACTAATTTTCCGTTCAGCGAATTGAACGGAACGCGGTGCGCCAGCACGTCGGCCATGGAGACGGTGCGATAAGTTCCGCGGGGGCCGCGATAGTTAATGAGCATTCGCCCGAATCCGTCCGTGGGCAAGGGTTCTTGATCGAATCGAATCTGCTCGATGCGGTCGCGCGCCAAATCCAAATAGAGATTCCGGCCGCCCCAGTACATCTTCAACGCTTGCAGAGAAAGGATGGGGTAGAAGGCGCCGCCGTATTCGATGACCGTCGGCGCATAGCGCAACCGACCGGTGGCATCGGGATTGGAATTTACCAAACCAAAAGAGCGGCACGCTTGCATGAGACCGGGCAAATCCGGCTGCACGGTGGACGCCACAAACAGACCTTGAATTTTTTCGGGGGCAGCGCCGGCTTGGTCCGATTCGATGGGATGAACGTTCTTTCCGCTTTCGTAAGCGGCCAGCGGATTCATGGCGGATGAAATCGACGCGACGCTCGCCGTGCCTGACGTGCGCGCCAGCCTCGCATGAACGCTCAGCACGACATTCCCGGCCTTGGCGATGGCATCGGCGAATGCTTGATCGTATTCCGGGTGTGAAGGGTCCGGCTCGCTCCACAAAATGTCGGTGGCCATCACGCGCGGTTGATACGTGGACAACGCGGTGATGAATTGCGCCCACAGTTGCCGAGAAAAAAGACGCATCGATCCGTACTGAGTGAGCGTCTTGTCGTCGATGGCCACAATGGTGATGGCGTTGCCGGGCTTCAAAGGGCCGCGCAATCGGAATTTCTGGTCGAGCAGGAAGAGATCGAGATTGGAGAGCGCGTTGCGACTGTCCCAGTCGCTGGATCGAAGCAGACCCAATCCCACGGCCGCCGCGATCGCCACCGCCCCAATCAGCGAAATCCACCGAAGACGCCGAGATGCCAGTTTACGCTTCTTCATGGCCCACACACGTCTGACGCCAGGCTATCAGAGGAATCCCCAGCGCCGACTGGCTTTCAAAAGCTCTTCCCTGATCCCCAGTTTCATGAACTGGAGATGAGTTCAAAAATCAAGTGATGAATTGTTCGGATCTGCGATCAGATTATCGCGTGCTGCGTTCAAAAACACAATGAGAAAGTGAGGCAGGCACTCAGTTTCGAAAATGGGTTGGGTAGCCGGGATTCGCCGCATCTTTGGCGAATCCCGGACGCCCCTGCAATCTCATTCGATGAAACATCCGGGATGCTCCAAAGAACAGAGCATCCCGGCTACCACGAATTTTCATGCCCTGGGCTGGTCGCCGCGGCGACCATGAGCGACTGTCCCCAAAATACGCTTTGGTAAACGGG
>CAZIDA010000169.1:0-7145 GCA_964537865.1 uncultured Acidobacteriota bacterium | reverse complement strand
CGGCGATGTTCAAGGCCGCGGCCAAAGCCAAGATTTCAAGGAATCGAAATTCTCTCATCCAATAGCGCTGGAAGACGCCGGCCACGAGGAGACTCGCGAGCAGCCCGCCGATCAGCCCTTCCATCGTTTTTCGCGGACTGATGCGCGGCGCCAGCTTGTGCCGACCCAGCAGTCGTCCGGAATAAAAAGCGCCGGTATCACCGGCCCAAATCGTCGCCAAGACAAAAAAAATGGCGGCGCGACTTTGAAAAGGAGATGGGTAGAGAATCGCCTGCTTCGATGAAGGATCTGGCCACGCCAAAAAAAGGCTTAACGATCCGGCGATGTAAAGAGCGCCCAGGAGTGTCGCGCCGACGGAGCCAATCGATGTGGAAAAATCTTGAGCGTCGCGAAGGCTGAAAGCGAGAATCAGCAACACAAAAATCGCCAACGGGGCCGCGTTGGTGTGCTGCGGAAAGAAAAACTGTTCGCCCAACAACCAGATGCCGAACAAAAATCCCAAGTTTCGATAGGGCCTCAAGTCACACTTCTCGCACAACCCGAAGAACTCATGCAGTCCCAAGGTGACCAAAGGCGCCAGCGCGATGAAGATGACCCAACGCGGCCCCCATCCGACGACCGCCACGGCGACCGCTCCCAACACGACCCCGCTGAGCACTCGCTTCACGCGCGCAAGCCTCCATAACGTCGTTCGCGCTTTTGATATTCGATGATTCCTTCCAACAAGTGTTGGCGCCGGAAGTCCGGCCACAAGATCGGCGTGACCCAGATCTCCGCGTAAGCGATCTGCCACAACAGAAAATTCGAGACTCGCATTTCGCCGCTGGTGCGGATCAGCAGGTCCGGGTCGGGAAGCCCGGCCGTGTACAGTTCCTTCTCAATGGTCGCTTCGACGATTTGGTCCGGGCTTCCTCCGTTCGTGCGGAGCTTGAAGGCCAGCCTTCGGAACGCGTCGACAATCTCGGTTCGTCCCCCGTAATTCAGCGCGACGTTGAAGATCATGCCGGTATTCGGAGTCGTCTCTTGAATCGCAGCCGTCAAATCTTTTTGCACCAGCGAAGGAAGTTCCTCCAGGCGTCCCAAGACTCGGAATTGAATATTGTTGCGATGCAGCCGATCCAATTCTTTGTGAAGATACTCGCGCAGCAATCGCATGAGGACGTTGATCTCGGACTTCGGGCGCTTCCAATTTTCCTTGGAGAAGGCATACAGCGTCAGCGCCTCGATGCCGAGCCATCGCGACATCTCCACGGTGTCGCGAACCGACGTGATGCCGGCGCGGTGCCCGGCCACGCGAGGCAGGTGCCGCCGCTGCGCCCAACGGCCGTTGCCATCCATGATCACTGCGATGTGACGGGGCAGCCGGGCCATATCCACTTCCTCCAGCAACTTTTTGCAGGAGGCGTCGAGAACGAATTCATCGGTTCTTTCAGTCTTTGGGTTCACGGGTCCGCCTGTCTTAAGCTTTTTCTCGAGAATCCTCAAACATCATCGAATGCGCCTGAAGTCCCCGTCGGGCGCATTCCTCAAAGAACAAGACTGAATAGGTTTTCAAAATAAAATCACGGGAAGAAAATCCCAACTGCTCCGCCACGCGGTCGATCCATTCGGCCTCGCCTTCCAATTCCAGATAAGGACCGACGGGCGTTTCGTCCACCAAAACGTGGCCCTCCGGATATTTTGCGGAATGATACATGGTGCGCCACTTCTGATAACGAAAGCACTCGTGAAGTCCAAGCCTCGAAAGTATTTCTCGCAGTTGTTCGCCCTCCGTCACCGGTGTTTCAATTTCCTCTCGCACCTTATGACGCGTTGACGGCGCCGACGGGCCTTTGAAGGTGAGCGTGAAATGATCGCCGAACTTTCGCAATCGAAGAAGCGACCCGGCGCGCCGCAGCGGTTCTTCGGCAAAGTCGAAAGTCCAGTTGTCCTCGAATTGGCGCTCGATGGCCGGTCTAAAACCGGCGGCCTCCAAACGCCGCCGCACTTCGGCGAGGTCTTCAATCTTGAGTTTGACTTCGGTTTCTTTCACTGGTTTGCCCCAGAGCGGGCGAATCGGCGATCACCGGTCCCGTTCGACAACGAACTCCGCGATCTGCATCAGCGCGTCTTTGTATCGAGAGGGCGAAAAATCGTGCAGTTGTGCTTGCGCCTGCCGAGCAAACGACTTTGCTTTCTCATGTGTCTGCGAAAGCGTTCCATATTTATGCACCAGATCAAGAATCTTCTCCGGCGCCACGGACGAGAATCCGCGATCTTTCAAGACTCGATCAATTTGTTCGCCTTCTTGGGCATCGCATCGCTGAAGAACCTGGATTAACGGCAAAGTGACCTTGCCTTCTCGCAAGTCGCTCAGCACCGGCTTTCCCAGCGTTTTTTCGTCGGAATTAAAATCAAGGAGATCGTCGGTCAACTGAAACGCCAACCCGAGATTGCGACCGTATTCGCCGATTTTGAGTTCTTCTTCGGTCGTCTTTCCACCCAGCACCGCGCCCAATCTTCCGCACGCCGAAAACAAGTAAGCCGTCTTGCGCGCCGCAATATCGAAATAGCTTTCCTCGTCGATATCGCTACGGCCCAGCCACTGGAGCTGAATCAATTCTCCTTCCACCATCTTCTGCGTGACTTCCGTCAAAATTTCAAGAACGCGAAAGTTCTTTTCGGAAAGCGCCATGACGTAAGACTGCATGTAAAGCCAGTCGCCGGCCAACACGCAGGTTTGGTTTCCCCACCGCGAATTCGCGGAGGCTCGACCACGACGGAGATTGGCGCCGTCGATGATGTCGTCATGGACCAGCGTGGCTGTGTGGACGAACTCCACGACCGCTCCCAATCGAACCGACGCTTCGTTTCCATTGGCGCCGCACAGCCGCGCGCACAGCAGCAGCAAGGCCGGGCGCAATCGCTTTCCGCCGCTCTCCTGCAAGTAACTCCCGATGGAGGAAATGGCGTCGATCGGCGAAGCCACCTGCCGCCCAAATTCCTTTTCCACTTCCACCAAATCCGATTTCACCAAATCAAAAATTTCCTGGACCGTCACAACTTGAGCTCCTGAAGTGCAACTGCTGTTGGCTTTCGATAAGGAATGAACGCTGTACCGCTGGAATGAAACGTTCGACTTCCCTACTGACTTCGATAATTGGTGAACTGCATGTGAATCCCGAAATCGACGGAGCGCAGATGCGCGATCACGGACTGCAGCGTGTCGCGATCCTTTCCCGAAACGCGGATGTAATCGCCGTTGATGGCCGATTGAACTTTCAGCTTTGTGTCTTTGATGGACTTGACAATCTCTCGCGCCTTGTCCGTCGAAATGCCTTGCTGCAAGGTGATTTCCTGACGCACCGTGCTCTGCGCCGCCGGCTCCATCTTCCCGAACGAAAGTCCCTTCAGCGGCACACCGCGCTTTACCAGCTTCTGCTCCAGAATATCTATCACCGCCTTCAGCTTGAACTCGTCGTCGGAGACGAGAATGATCTTCTCCTCCGTCAGATCAATGGCGCTTTTGCTTCCTTTGAAATCGAAGCGCTGGTGGATTTCCTTAAGCGCCTGCTGAATGGCGTTGGAAACTTCCTGATGGTCAATCTTGGAAACGATATCGAAACTGTTTTGTCCGGCCATCGCGGCTCCGTCTTCAGATTCTTCTTGCTCCGAGGCTCACTCCTCGGCGTGTCTTGTGCATAAAATCCCGTCGAATTCAAACCTTCCAAACCGCCAACTACCCGACCAAATCATACTCTCGAATTCGGAATGTCGCACCCACATCGTCGGCGATGCGCCGGCACGCCTCGACATCCAGATTGGGGACCCGCACCACCGACAGGGTGACGCGCGGCAATCGCTTCACGGCTTCTCGCGTGAACTCCAGCATTCCCATAAACGCCTCACCGGGGAACTCCGTACGACAAAGCTTCTCGTACTTGATCGGATCAGCGGCGTTGAGACTGACCGAGACATGATCGATCAGTCCCACCAATTCCGGGACGACGTTGCGTTTGTAAATCAGATTGGCGTGCCCAATAGTGTCGATGCGGGTCTTCCCGCCCTTGGCCTTGACGGCGCGCGCGACGTCCTTGATGACATCCAACCGCAGCGTCGGCTCGCCGTATCCGCAGAAGACCACCTCTTCGAACTGCGTGGGATCGCCGATGGCCGCAACGATTTCCTCGGCGGTCGGCTCTTCCTCTTCCTTCAAGCCGAGATAATATCCCGATACGACCGGATCATAGAGCCGCGCGCAGAAGACGCAGTCGGCGGTGCATCGCGTGGTGAGGTTCACGTAAATGGAACGGCGGATTTTGTAAGTGATCGTGCGACGGCCGATCGACGGATCGGGCAGCTTGAAGAAGCGGTTGAAATTATATCTCGTGATGCGAGCGACATCCTCCGTCGTCAAACCCTTGATCTCCGCCAGTACACGCGCAGTCTCGGCGACGTACGCCGGCTCGTTCGTGTGGCCGCGGTGCGGTTCCGGCGCCAGAAAAGGCGCGTCCGTCTCGATCAGAAGTTTTTCATTCGGCAGCGCCTTCGCGACTTCGCGAAGCTCCTGCGATTTCTTGAAGGTGATGACTCCGGAAAAGGAAATCAGAAATCCCATGTCGATGGCGGCCCGCGCTGTCGACAACGATCCGGTGAAGCAATGAAGAATCCCGCCAAGATGCGTGGACCGCCACTGGCGGCGCAAAAGCTCCAGCGTGTCCTCTTCCGCATCGCGCGAATGAATTACGACGGGAAGCGCCAAAGATTTCGCAATCTCAAGCTGCCGCGCAAATACCGATCGCTGCACGTCGCGGGGTGAGTGATCGTAGTAATAATCCAGCCCGATTTCACCGATCGCCAAAACCTTGGGATGCTTCGCCAGGTTCTGAACTTCTTTGAGTACTTTTTCCGTCGCCAGTTTGGCTTCGTGCGGATGGATGCCGACCGTGGCATAAATCCAATCGTGCTGCTCGGCAAATTTTATGGCGCAATTCAGCGACCCAGGCCCGGAGGCGCCGCCCATGGCGAGGATTCGTTCAACGCCCGCCGCTTGCGCCCGCTCGATGATGCCCGAAGCGCCTCCTTCATATTGAGGAAACTCCAAGTGCGCGTGTGAATCAATAAACATCGTTCTCGAAAAACTCCTGCACGCCTCTCCTGGGCGCGTCTATCTCAAGCGGGCCCCGTTCGGAACCTCTTCCGTGAAAGTCGCAAGAACCGGGCGTCCTTCCGACCCCACCGAGGCGGCCACAATCATCCCGTTGGAATCGAGGCCGCGCATCTTGCGCGGGGCCAGATTGGTGACGACCACCACCTTGCGCCCCACGAGCGATTCCGGCTCGTAGTACATGGCAATCCCGGCCAACACTTGGCGCACTTCGTCGCCGATGTCCACGATCAACTTCAACAGCTTGTCCGCCTTGGGAATTCGTTCCGCCGTCACCACCGTGCCGACTTTCATTTCCACTTTGGCGAATTCATCAATGCTGATGACTCCCACGCTTGCAGGCGCAACCGCCGGCGCAGCAGCCGCGGGAGCAGCCGGAGCTTCTGCCGGTTTTGACGGGCCGTTCGCTGTTTCACTCACCGCTTCATCACGTTTGATTTCGTCCATGATTTTACTCTTGTCCATTCTTGGAAAAATGGGATTGACCTCACCAATCATCTCATTCGCCAGCCGCTCGCCCCAACGGAGTGAGTCCGGCGAAACTTCCCGGACTTTCCCCGGCCTTCCCAACTGTTGCCACACGGCCTGCGCGCCATCCGGAAGCACCGGCGCAAGGACCACCGCAAAATGGCGCACCGCTTCACAAGCTGTGAACAACACGCCATCCAGTTCACGTTGATGCCCCGATGACTTGGCCAAATCCCAGGGCTGCGCCTCGGAGATGAATTTGTCGACGCGTGCCATGGCGGCCCAAACTGCTTCCAGCGCTCGGCTGAAGTTGTACGCTTTGAACTCGCGATCGAAATCCTGAACTGCTCCAGTCACGGCCGCTTGAACTTCATCGGCCGAGGCCTTCAAAGTTCCCAACACTCCGTCGCCTGTTGCTGGAATGACACCGTCTCGATAGTTCTTGACCATCGTCAGCGTGCGGCTGGAAAGATTTCCCAGTCCCGCGGCGAGATCCGCATTCACGCGATCGATCAGCGCTTCGTAAGTAAAATCGCCGTCCTGGCCAAAAGCCATCTCGCGCAGGCAGAAGTAGCGCACCTGATCCGGCGCAAAATATTTGCGCAGCACGCCCAAGTCGATGACGTTGCCGAGCGTCTTCGACATCTTGCGCCCGCCCGACAGCCACATGCCGTGCGCAAAAACGGTTCGGGGAACTTCGATGCCCGCAGCCATCAAGAAGGCCGGCCAGAAGACGGCGTGGAAGCGCAGGATATCTTTTCCGACCAAATGCAGCGCCGGCCAATAGCGATCGAAATCATGGAACGCCCGATTGCCCCATCCCAAAGCGGTGATGTAATTCGCTAGCGCGTCGAACCACACGTAAATTGTGTGGCGATCGTCGCCGGGAACCGGAATCCCCCACTTCACCGAAACGCGGCTGATGGAAAGATCTTTGAGTCCGCCGGAAACAAAGGAGACGACTTCATTCAATCGCGATTCCGGTTGAACAAATTCCGGCCGAGTCCGATAGAGTTCCAACAGCGGCTTCTCAAATTCTGAGAGCTTGAAGAAATAACTCTCTTCGGCCAGCAGCTCCAGCGGGCGCTCGTGCGTGGGACACTGTGGCTTCGAATCATCGTCTTCGACTTCTTTGTACTCGTTGCAGTAGGGGCAGAACCACCCTTCATATTTTCCTTGGTAAATGAAGCCGCGCTGGTCGAGCAAGCGCCACAGACTTTGCACGCCTTCCTTATGATGATCGTCGGTCGTGCGAATCCAGCGATTGTACTCGATGCCGAAGGCGGCGAAGGCGTCTTTGAATTCCGCCACAATTTCATCCACGTGTTGCTGCACGGGAACGCCCCGCGCGGCCGCCGCACGCTCAATGTTGACGCCGCGCTCGTCGGTGCCGGTGAGGAAAAACGCATCCGCGCCCCGCTGACGATAGAATCGCTTCAACGTGTCGGCGACCAGGGTCGTGTACACGTGACCCAGGTGCGGCTTGGCATTGGCGTAGTAAATGGGCGTGGTCACATAAAACGTCTTGCTG
>CAZIDA010000168.1:0-7195 GCA_964537865.1 uncultured Acidobacteriota bacterium | reverse complement strand
GCGCTACGAATATAAAGGCCTCGTGACAGACAAGTACAATCACTTTGGCAACTTTGATTTTCAGAACGGTTTGCTGATGGTCGCCGGCGCCAAGAACATCACCTTGATGAACTTTGACCCGGCCACGGGCCAATTTGCGCCGGTCGGTACCACCTCTCTCGGGAGCACTGGAGCGAACCGATCGCTGCAGTTGCCGGATAAGGATGATTTCGCGCCGCGTTTTGGTTTCTCATGGCAGCCCTTCGGCCGCTACACCATGGTCGTTCGCGGAGGTTATGGGATTTTTTATAACCAGACTTTCGGCGATGTCTTTTTCCAGAAGGCCGCAAATCCGCCCTTCGTGAGCCTCAATGCAGGAAACATTGGCGCCGCGCTTCCACTGGTTGGATCGCAGGTGATTCAACCAGGGTCGGGCGCCTTGCTGCAGCAGGCGCTGGCCGGAATCGTGGGTCAGACCTTTCCCAGCATGAGTCCCTTCCAGATTAACTTTCAGGATGCCATGATTCACGAATGGAATCTTGACTTGCAGGGGGAGTTGCCCGGATCCTGGCTTCTGGACGTGGGGTACGTGGGAACTCGGGGACTGCGCCTTCCCCGCGAAGTTGATCCCAATCAACCGCAGCCCAACCCGGTGACCCAAACGGCGCCCGTCCCTTATCCTCTATACGCTGGATTCTCTTATACCGAATCTTCCGGCTCGTCGACTTACCACGCTTTGCAGGTAAAGGCGGAGCGTCATTACTCGCATGGTCTGTCGTTCCTTGCGGCGTACACGTTCTCAAAATCGATGGATACGAATTCCAGCGCTTTCACGACCAGTCGCGACCAGAATTTTCCTCAGGACTCCAACAACCTGGCGGCCGAGTGGGCCCTTTCCGACTTCAATATCCGCCATCGATTCTCGCTGTCCTACGTCTACGATCTTCCTTTTGGAAGTTCGCTGGGGTTCACGAACAAGCCCCTGAATATTTTGATCAAAGACTGGCAGATAGCGGGAGTATTTACCGCCCAGTCCGGACCTCCTTTCACACCGCAGGTGAGCGGCAATTTCAGTCAGGCCGACGAACAGAATGTCATTGGATCGGGAAGTCCGACGGATCGCCCCAATCTTACCGGCGCCGGCTTTTATCCCGCCAATCAAACTCCGAACCAGTGGTTGTTGCGTTCTGCCTTTGCCGCTCCCGCTCCTTTCACTTTTGGAAATGCGGGTCGGAATATACTCACCGGACCGGGCCTCACCAGTTGGGACTTTGCCCTGACGCGGAGTTTCCGATTCAGCGAGACCAAGCGGCTGGAATTTCGCACCGAGGTTTACAATTTGCTCAATCATGCGAACTTCGACATTCCCGTGCGGGATCTGGCATCCCCGAACTTCGGCATGATTCTCAGTACGCTTCCACCCTTAGCAGGTCCTGCCTCCGGTGGCCCAGGCCAACCACGCCAGGTGCAGTTCGGGCTGAGGTATATGTGGTAGCGAAAGCAGCTTGGTGAACTCGTTGAGACATTCGTTGCGCGGCGGATTGGTCCTCAGAGTGGTCTCTCATCCAAGGAAAGAATTGATTCTAATGTTCTCCAGGTCAAACCTGCGGCCGAAAGTGTGGACTTTGCTTTTGATATTCCTTCTGGTTGGTCCGGCTGCGCTCTGGGGTTTGCCTCAGACTCGACCTTCTCTCCGAGGGGAAGTCCTCAATGAGCAGAATGCGCCAGTTTCCCACGCCCTCTGTACACTTACGGGTCCCTTGTTGCCTGCAGGGGGTGTGACACAGGAAACGGACAACAAAGGGGAAGTCCGTTTTCCCGAACTGGTGCCGGGAGACTACACGCTTTCTTGCGCGTCCATAGGACTTCTGCCGGTAAGACGAACTCTGCAATTGGGTGAAGCCCCTGTCGCGGTCCAACTGGTGCTGCCGGCTGAGGTCCGCCTTCAGCAGAAGGTCGAAGTGACCGCAACGGGGCCGAGTATTGCGCCGGAGCAAGGGGCGCCTCCCATCAGCCTGAGCTCCAAAGAGATTATCGATCTGCCTCTGGCCGAGCAGAAGTTCAAAGCGGCATTGCCCACTATTCCCGGTGTCATCCGTACTCCAGATGGAAAGATCAACATAAAAGGCCTGCCGGAGAACCAGGGGCTGCTGATCGTGAACTCGTCCGAAGCTGTCGACCCCGTCACCGGGAGTTTCTCAATCGACATACCCGTGCAGACGATTCAATCACTTCAGGTATACAAGAATGCCTACGCGGCCGAGTATGGAGGGTTCACGGGCGGTTTGACCGCCATCTATACCAAGCCGCCCTCCAGCAAGTGGAACTACGAAATCGAGGACTTCACGCCGAATCCGCGCATCAAGAGTGGCCAGTTCGTTGGCATTGCCGATTTCAACCCGCGCCTCTATTTCACCGGTCCCCTCCTTTCCAATGGCCATCTGAACTTCTCCGAGGCGCTGGCCTACGACATCGACAAGCAGCCGGTTCGCGGGCTGGCGTGGCCTCACAACGAAATCAAGACGCAGGATTTCGACTCCTATACGACCTTGCAGTACATCTTCTCGGACAAGCATCTGGCCACCGTGCATGTGAACGTGTTCCCATTACGGCGCCAGTTTGCCAATATCAACTCCCTGATACCTCAATCAGCTTCCTCGGACTACGGGCAAAGCGGGTACTCCGTGTCGTTGACAGACCAATACATCACAAAGTCCGGAGGAGTTCTTTCCACCATCCTTCAAGGGACCCAATTCGATAGTAACGGACGCGGACAGGGCCCCGCCGAAATGCTCCTCACTCCGAACGGATATGGGGGAAACTTTTTCAACACGTTTGACCGGGAAAGCAACCAGGAGGAACTGCGGCTTGCCTACACGCTTCCGTCGAAAGAGTGGCGCGGTAAGCACGATTTGAAGGTTGGAGGGAGTTTTCTACGGCGGGCCTTCAACGGCTATAGCCACTCCCATCCGATCGTCCTTCTCCGATCAGATGGCAGCCCTTCCGAGCGCATCGATTTTACAGGGACAGGACAGATGGCCGCCGGCGTGAATGAAGCGGCGCTCTTCATACAAGATCGTTGGACCGTCAACGACCGGCTTGCCGTCGATGGGGGACTGAGATACTCCAGCGAGAGCTTCGGAAGCAGGTCAAACCTTGCGCCGCGCTTCGGAGTCGTGTATTCGTTCGGTAAAGAAGGGAAGACCGTGCTGCGGAGTGGAGTGGGCCTTTTTTATGACCATGTTTCCTTGCTGGCCGCGGATTTCACCAGCAATCCAGTTCGCCAAGTGACCCTGTTTGATTCAAACGGCGTCCCGCTTGGACCGCCGACCGCTTTTCCCAACCTGTACAACGGCGCCCTCGGTTTGCGGAATACGGTCCTGAGGACGCTGCCCTTCGGGACAACGCCATACAATGTGACATGGAACGTGGAAGGCGACCACGAGATTCGGCCAAACATCTTGCTGCGGGCAAGTATCATCTTCAGCCGTTCGTTCGACCAGTTCACGGTGAATCCGATCACGGCTTCCCCCGCGGCTTCACCGGCTCTACTTCTTTATAACAATGGAGCATCGGCGTACCGCGAGTTTGAGCTCACACTGCGCCTCCGTCCCACACCGGAATCAGAATGGAACATCTCCTACGTCGCCAGCAAAGGACGGGGAGACCTCAACACTTTGAGCCAGGTTTACACTCCCTTTGAACAACCGGTCATCCGGCCTAACTTCTACGCCGATTTGCCGTCGGATGTTCCGAACCGGCTTATCACTTGGGGTCGGTTCAAGACCCACCTCTGGAAGATCGACGCCAGTCCGCTCATCGACTATCATTCCGGATTTGTGTATTCGCTGGTGGATGAGCGGCAGAATTACGTTGGATTTCCAAACACCCATCGCTTTCCGCGTTTCCTTTCGCTCGATTTGAAACTGAGCAAGGAATTCCGCTTGCCCTTTCCCTGGGTGAAGAAACACGTGATGCGTGGATCACTCACCATCTTCAATCTTACGAATAGAAACAATCCCCGGGATGTTTACAACAACATCACCTCTCCTTACTTCGGTCAGTTCACGGGCTTCCAGCATCGCTCGCTGGACACGTCGCTTGACATTCTTTACTGAGTCATCCCTGGGCAGAGTTGGCACAGTCGATCAATGGCTGTCGGCGTACTCAAGGCCATGAAAATGTCTTGCTTGACGGGATGGTTATTCACCGCAAAGGCGCCGAGGGCGCGGAGACGGCGCAGAGAAATCCTGACTATTTTCGGGGAAGTCGCCCATGGTCGCCGCGACGACCACTCAAGGGGATGAAAATTTGTGGTAGCCGGGATGCTGCTCCGCTGCAGGCGGAGGAGCATCCCGGACATCGCCTCAATTTCAATCGCCGGGAAGTCCGGGATTCGCCCAATGGCGGCGAATCCCGGCTACCCAAACATTCACGACGGCTATTTTCGGGGCAGAAGAGGCCCTCCTCGCTGATGCTTTTCTTCCGATGAGGTCGAAATTGCGGTTGCATAGTTTCGAGACTCGATTCTATAATCCTCGCGTTTGAAGCTGTCGCAGCCTGATTTGAGAGTATCGAGAGCGGGCGTAATTCAGCGGTAGAATGTCAGCTTCCCAAGCTGAACGTCGCCGGTTCGAGTCCGGTCGCCCGCTCTGGATACTCTCGGCGAACTGTTCGCGTCACAGATGCCCTCTCGCGCGACGCCGCCTCCTCTTTTCCCCGCACGCGAAATAGACTATACTCTCGCCCGCCGCAATGCAGTTCAGCGTTTTGTCATAAGGAAATATTTGATCACCCACCGACACCTGATCCTTGCACGGGTCAGGGCAGAGGAGCTGTAAGAAGTTCGGAGTGACAATGTCCCAGGGTCGTGGGCTCTTGGCGTCAAACCCGACCAACAAGGAATGAACGCATGCCCCATCGCTTCCGGTTGTCGTTGACGCACTACATCTTGCTGGGGTTGATCCTTGGCGCACTTTTGGGGATTCTGACTCCGGGTTTTGCATCCCACCTCGGCATCCTCGCGCAGATTTTTCTTCGCCTCATCGAGATGTTGATCGTGCCGCTTGTTTTTGCAAGCTTGGTGACGAGCATTGCCAACCGTTCGCACCGGGGGCCGATGTACCGACTCGCCATCGGTTCGGCGGTCTTCTTTGTCGTGGCAACGGTATTGGCAGGCGTGATGGGACTCGCGGCCGCCAATCTCATAAAGCCCGGGACTGGCGGGATCTCTGTGGGCGGGCCGGTTAATTCGGCGTCAGCCGCGCTTCCGGCCCCGGCGGCATCCTTCATTGAGACCTTGATACCGACCTCCGTCGTCCAAGTCATGTTCTCCAACAACCTTCTTGGATTGGTTTTCTTTACTGTCCTTTTTGCTTTGGCGGTTCGAGCGAGCGGTTCTGCGGGAGAGCCTGTTCATCGGGGCTGTTCATCGCTCGCAACGATCATGTATCGCTTGACCGGATACGTGATGTGGGCCGCCCCCCTGGGTGTGCTAGGCGGAATGGCATCAACCGTGAGTCATTCAGGCCTCAAGGGATTAATTCCGTTTCTTGACCTCGTGATGACCTCATACGTTTCACTCGCGCTGTTCATTTTCATTCTGTTCATCTTGGTGCGCCTCACCGCTCGGTTTCCGCTTCTTCCATTCGTGAAGTCGCTGAGCGACGTTTGGTTGCTGGCGTTTTCTACAGCAAGCAGCGCGGCCGTCTTACCGGTCGCCATGGAGCGCCTGGAAGAATGGGGCGCCTCACGCCGCGTAACTTCTCTCGTGCTTCCATTGGGTTATTCCTTCAACCTGACTGGCCCCACGTTGTACCTACCTTTGGTCACGATCTTTTGGGCGCAGATCAACGGAATCACTCTCACCTGGGGCGATCAGCTTGTCCTGCTCGGATACATACTCATCGTCACGCGAGGGATTCCCACCGTTCCGCGAGGACTCTTCTTTGTGTGGGGCGCCGTGCTGGCGCGTCTTCATCTGCCGCCGGAGGGAGTCATTATCATGTTGGGGATCGATCCATTGATCGACATGGCGCGCACGCTGGTCAATGTAATTTCGAATTGTTTGGCGGTGGGCGCAATCGATCGATGGGCGCTGGACCGCTCGAAGGAGGCCGGCGGCGACCTTGCTTCAAGTTGATTTCACAGTGATTCAATTCTAAATCCTAGGGGACTCTTCACAATGCGTTTTCCTGTCGTATCCAATAGCATTCTCGACATGGTTGGCGAAACGCCGCTTATTTCTCTGGAACGCCTCGAGGGGAAATGTCCATCGCGAATCATGGTGAAATTGGAATCCGCGAATCCCGGTCTTAGCGTGAAGGACCGTCCGGCGCTGCAAATTCTAAATGACGCCGAACGAAAGGGATTGATTCACCCGCCGGGCACAATCATCGAGAGGACCAGCGGCAATATGGGAACGGGGCTGGCGCTGGCGTGCTTGATCCGAGGCTACAAGCTCGTGGTGGTGATGTCGAGCGGCAACAGTGTCGAGCGACAGAAGATTCTCCGAGCCCTGGGCGCAAAGGTGGTGTTGGTTCCCCAGGTCACCGGGAAACCGGGGCAGGTGACTGGCGAGGACTTGAAACGCGTGGAGCAAGTCACCATCGCGCTCACAAAAAAACTCAAAGCGTTTCGAGCGGATCAGTTCAAGAATCCTAGCAGCGTGAAAGCCCACGAATTGGGGACCGGGCCGGAGATTTGGAAACAGACCGGAGGTCGTGTCGACGTGTTTGTGTCAGTGGTGGGCTCGGCGGGTTCGTTTACCGGAGTCTCGCGATACCTGAAGAAAAAGAATCCCGCGGTTCAATGTTTTGTTGTTGAACCGACTAACGCGGCCATTCTTTCGGGCAAGCGAAAGAAGCCGGGGCGACACAAGCTGCAAGGGGTCGGCTACATGGAAATCCCGCAGCTCTATCAGCCGGACCTCGTCGACGGTTTCATCAGTATTGGCGACCAAGAGGCCACTCGAACGGCGCGGCTGCTGGGAAGAAAAGAAGGCATCCTCGCGGGCTACACATCCGGGGCCAACGTCGCCGCGGCCCTGCGAATAGCCAAGTCATCCAAGCGGCCGCTCAACATCGTTACGATCGTGACCGACTCGGGTTTGAAATACTTCAGCACCGATCTTTACTCTTGAGAAATCCAGACGACACGAAGAACCCTCAGAGCGGCCTGGGGCCGCAACCAAATGGATCTCATGGTTACATTGTCG
>CAZIDA010000167.1:0-7197 GCA_964537865.1 uncultured Acidobacteriota bacterium | reverse complement strand
CCACTGAAGAGTTTCAGAATCGACTCGGCGCGCTCGCGATAGAGGGGGTTCTCGGTGAAATGAAACAAACGCAGCAGCACGATGGCGGCGACGGAATTGGCGGCCGGCGTGGGCGAATCTTGAAACGGCTTGCGACAAGCTGCGAGCGCGCCGATGGCTCGCCGATTTCGCGGAACGTCAAAAAAGCCGCCTTGTTCCACATCCCAAAATTGATCGAGAGCCCGCTTCATCAAGCGTTCCGCCAAATCAAAATATTTTTTCTGGAGCGTCGATTCGTAAGCATCCAGCAGCGCTTGCGCCATCTGAATCTGATCTTCGATCAGACCGGAGACCCTGGCTTCGCCGTCGACGATGGAATGAAGCATTCCCTCTTCTTCTTCGTACGCCAACGCGATCAAGCGATCGAGCGATTTCAGCGCAAACTCGCCACATGGGCGAATCCCTAGAATTCTCTCGGCTTCCAGGAACGCTGAAATCATCATCGCATTCCACGCCGTGTACAACGTGCGATCGACGAAGGGAGCGTTTCGTTTTGCGCGCGCCGCGAGAAGCTGTTGTCGGCCGGCGGCAATCAACTCGCGCACTCGCTCTTCGGAAAGGTTCAAGCGTTTTGCAATCTCATTCGGCGTGGCGGAAACTTCAAGCACGTTCTTTTGAGGGTTGTGATGCATGTCGCCCGTCGCCTCGACGCCGTAGTACAGACGCATCACCGGCGTCGTGTCCGGTGAAAGCGCCGCCGCCAGTTCGTCGAGCGTCCAAGTGAAGTAATCGCCGTCGTCGTGCATGTCTATGTCGGCGTCTTGACTGGCAAAGAACCCGCCTTCTCGCTGATCCGACAGCACCGTGTTCACCCAAGCGATCATTCCCCTGGCCGTGTCGCGGTAGAGCGGATGGCGCGTGGTTTGGTAAGCGTGCAGATAATTTTTGAGCAGCTCGGAGTTGTCGTAAGACATTTTTTCAAAATGCGGCACGGTCCAGTGCGCATCCGTCGAATAACGATGGAACCCGCCGCCGATTTGATCGTAGACGCCGCCACGCGCCATCTTGGTGAGCGTTGTTTCGGCAATCGTCAGCGGCCACGGCTCGCGTGCCTGGCCGGCGTGATGCAGCAGCAAATCGACGGCCGCGGCGTGAGGAAACTTAGGCGCATCGCCGAAACCACCGTTGCGAATGTCGAACGCTTGTGCGATGGAATTCAGCATCTCCTCAAGCAATCCCGCCGAGAGCGACGGCTCTGGCGGCGCCACGGCGTCCACCGCGCAAATCGCTTCCGAAACTTTTTCCGACTGCTCCACAATCTCTTTCGGATTTTTTTGGTAGTAAGCCGCGATGTTCGTCAACACGCTTCTAAAGCCGGGGCGACCGTAACGATCTTCCGGTGGAAAATAAGTTCCCGCGAAAAATGGTTTCGCCTCCGGAGTGAGAAAAGCAGTTAGGGGCCATCCGCCTTGGCCGCTGATGGCTTGAACCGCGATTTGCATGCGGCTGTCGATGTCGGGGCGCTCATCGCGATCCACCTTGATGGCAATGAAATGCTCGTTGATGATGCGGGCGATCTCTTCGTTCTCGTAGCTTTCGCCGTCCATCACGTGGCACCAATGGCACCACACCGCGCCGATATCCAGGAGGATCGGTTTGTTCGCCTGACGCGCGCGCTCGAACGCCGCGTCGCTCCATTCCTGCCAATGGATCGGCTGCGCCGCCGCGCTCCGAAGATAAGCGCTGCGCGCGGCGATGAGTTCATTCTTCAGTTGCGATGAGGTCATGAAGTCTCCATCGGCTGCGAAAATGGCTCGGGTTTCTCCGCGTTAACTCTGTGTTCTCGGCGACTGCGGTGAACACGCGTCACGATCAGCGCAACACTTTCATGCCCATAAGCGCCCGCGAGACCGCCAAGGTCTCAAGCAATTCACTGATTGCTTTCAAGGCCAAGCCGCGCACCGGGTCGCAGCCGTTTTTACTGTACCGGTTTTTGGGTTTTGGGTGAGGAGGCCAACGAAGCGGCCGTCAAGGGCTTCCGATTGATGTAACCTTCGTTGGTTCGATGCCAAAACTGGATTCCGCTTTCGCCGGATTTCCAGCACAGGAAGATTTCCTCTTCTCCCATCAGGCTTGGAAAATCCACCAAGCCCATCTCGAAATCTTTCAGCAGCACGCCGAGTGATTGAAGCTGTTCCATCTCTTCCGCGACCTTGCCGGCTGCCGTTTCCCGGAGCAGACGTTTGGAAGTCCAATCGCTCAAGTGAACCCACAGGCCGCCGCTCGCCTGAATCTTTTTTTCCAGATCGCCAAACTCGGCGTCGTACGCGTCCAGCGCTCGTTGGGTGACACGAATCGATTCCGTCAACCGTTCCAGCGACGGGATCAATTCTTCGGCTTCCTGGGGCGTAAAATGCTTGTCGAACATCCGCTCGTCCGTCTCCTTCAAACCACATCTTCGATCAGGCGCGGCCCGCAATCAGGCCCGCCTCGATCTCTTCAAGATTAAGACGGACTCCACACTTTAGCAAGCCAGAAGCTCAGCCGCCGATGAGCGACATGTCCCGCGACGGTTGAACGAAGTCGGGATCGTTGATGTGGTGCCGCTCTTCTTTCTTATTTACCACGCCGCGGATGAATGAGACGATGCCATCGTCGTCGGCGCCGCCTCGAAGCAGCGCCCGCACGTCGTGCTCGACGATAGAGAACAGGCAGGTGCGAATCTTGCCGTCGGCAGTCAACCGAATGCGGCTGCATTGCCCACAAAACGGATTCGACACTGAAGCGATGATTCCAATCTCGCCGACGCCGTCTTCGAATTGATAGCGCTTGGCCGTTTCACTGGAGTAATTCGCCGGCAAAGGGCGCAAGCGTTTGAAGGAAGAGATGCGTTCGCCCATTTCCTCGAGCGTGACCACGCGCTCTTTGGACCATTGATGATCCGCATCCAGCGGCATGAATTCGATGAATCGGAACACGACCTGTTTTTCGCGGGCAAAGCGCGCAAAATCGATCAGCTCGTCGTCGTTCACATCACGCATGATGACGGCGTTCACCTTGACGGGCTGAAGTCCCCCCGCAATGGCGGCATCGATGCCCGCCAGCACTTTCGAAAAGGAGTTTTGTCCGGTGATGGCCGTGAACTTCTCCGCATTCAGCGTATCGAGGCTGATGGAGACGCGCCGCAGGCCCGACCGGCGGAGCCTTTCGATCTTTTCCGCGAGCACGTACGCATTCGTGGTCATGCAGAGATCGCGCAAGCCGTCGATGCGCGCCACCCGCTCGATCAGATGTTCCACCTCGTGCCGCACCAGCGGCTCTCCCCCGGTGATCCGGATTTTCTCGATGCCCAACGAAACGAAAATTCTGGCCAGCCGTTCCAACTCTTCAAAGGTCAACAATTCGCTCCGCTGCGCCCACTGACCGAGCAGTTGCGGCTTGCAGTAGACACACTTGAAGTTGCAGCGGTCGGTCACCGACATTCGCAAATCTGTAATCTGTCTTCCAAAACTGTCGCGCAGCATAAAAACAAAACAGCCGGCCCCGTGTTCACAACGGAAGCCGGCTGTGGCTCATTCCGTTTCTCCTTTCCAAACACGGGAGGCGCCCCGGTTTCCCGAAACACCCTGAATCCGCCCAAGGCGGACGTCGGCGCGTGGTCCCTGTCTCAAAGGATTTAGAACCCCGCGCTCGGAGAAGATTCTGTGCTCCAATTTTCAAAAATCGGCAACGAATAATTGAATGCTATCCGACCGGACGGAGGTTTGTCAAACGATCCGACGACCAACCAATCTTAAGGTCAAGGGGCTTCCTTTGATAGGCTTGAGGTATGTTTTACCCGACACCAAAATTCAAAGTTCAACTTCCGAGCCAACACGGCGCGTCTTTCCTTCATCGAAGTACAGAGATTTGAAAAGGAAAAAATTTTTGATGGGAGGTTTCCCATGCGACGATTGACGTATCTGATTGCGATCCTTTTCTTCCTGTGTCCGGTGTTTGTCATGGCGAGGAGCAACGGGTTCATGAACAACGAGCCTACCCGTTCTCCGTATCACAAGAAGTTCAACCCGCATGACAAGATGGCGTCTCCGAGCGCCGAGTTCAAGGATGCGGGACGGCAGTTCGGGAACCACATGACCACCGCGGGCGCAGATCTGGGTCACGGAACCGTTGAATTCGGATCCAAGACGGTCCAAGGAAAACCGGTAAAAGGCAGCGTCGCTCTGGCCCAGGGCGTGGGCGGATTCGGCAAGAATGTGGGAGTGGGAACCGGAAAAGCCGCGACCCATATTTTCAAAGGCACCGCCGACGGCGCCGTGAAAATCAAGAACTGGTTCTGAGGACGGCGGAATTGCCCGTAAACCGCCGTTCGGGGATCATCGTACGCTCTCCCGTGACCTTCGTGATGACTACGAGGCCGCGGGAGGCGTGGCGATGACCAAGTAGCTGTACCGACCCACCGGTGTCGCCACGACAATCTTCCAACCTGAATTTCTCAAAGATGCCTGGACCATCGCGGAAGCGATGCGATGTTCCAAGGGCGGGCCCGGCGGAGGATCCACGTCCGGCCGCCAATCCAAAATCGCGATCTGTCCTTCTTTCCGCAAAATGCGCTTGGCCTCGTGGAGCGTCGCGGCATGATCTTCAATCTCATGCCAGATGTTGGCCAGCAGAACACGATCGGCGCATTCGTCTCGAAGATGCGTGGAATCAGCTTCCCCTTCGATCAATTCCAGGTTTTGCGGCATTCCGGAAGGCGCCAGCTTCTGCTTCAACATGGCCAACAATTGCGGTTCCACGTCCACCGCATAAATTTTTCCGTTCGGCACAACGCGCTTTGCCATCGGAATCGCAAAGTATCCGGTCCCCGCGCCGATGTCGGCCACGTTCATACCGGGACGAAGATTCATCGAATTCAAAACCAAATCGGGCGGAAGCCAGTTCAAGCGGTCGGGATCTTCCAGCTTGTGAGCCGCGGATGGGTTGAAGCGGCGATTGAGCATAAGGCTCCTTTGAGAAGAAACTGAAGTGACGCCACTTTATGTAACGGCGGATCGCTTCGACCAGGTTTCCGACTTGCCGCGCTCCTATTTCCAATCGACCGGCACGCGTTGGCGCGCGCCTCTCGAATCGATCATGACGTACCCGTGTTCGGCGCCGAAGCGAAAAAGTTCATAGGTCAGCCGCACGTCGTCTTGGCAATACTTCGTCAACTTCTCGATTTCACCGGCGCGAAACCACTCGATGGCCTGAAGCCCGTGGCCGCTCTTGCGTGCCCCCAGCGTGGCGTTCACCACGCTGTCGAGCTTGACGCGAAAACCCAGCCGCTTGCTCAACTCCATCATCAGATCCAACGTCGGAAGCCGCTTGAGATCGCGATTGGAATACGGCTGGATGACGGCGTAATCGAATCCCAGGATGTTATATCCCACCACCAAATCCGCGGCAAAGAGATGATCGATCAACTGACCGGCCTCGTCTTCCGAGTAGACGAAATATTGTTTGAGTATCTCGTCGTACAGAACCGCGACGGAAACGCGCAGCTTCCCGAAGTTCTCACGCCCGCCCACGTCGTCGAAAGAGTTTTGAGTTTCCACATCGAAGCAGACGACGTGCCGCGGACCTTTCGGCTTGGCGGTTTCGACGCTGCCATCGATGACGGGCGAGGTCAAATGAAAGTCGGAATCGATCTTTTCCCTTCGGTCCTTCAAATTGTCCTCCCGCGGCCAAGAACCTTGACGAGGCCGCATGGGTGAGCTAGAATTTTGGGTTTATTATCTCACGAAACTCGTGACTGTATCACCCCACTCATGCCGATAGAGCAAATTACGGTACGCGGCGCGCGGCAACACAATCTCAAGAACATTGATGTGGTCATTCCGCGCAACACGTTCACGGTGATCACCGGCCTCAGCGGATCGGGCAAGTCGTCGCTGGCGTTCGACACGATTTACGCCGAGGGACAGCGGCGCTACGTGGAATCGCTGTCCACGTACGCGCGCCAGTTCCTCGACCAGATGGAGCGCCCCGACATCGATTCCATCGAAGGCCTGTCGCCCTCCATCTCCATCGAACAGAAAACTTCGTCGCGGTCTCCGCGGTCCACCGTCGGAACCATCACGGAGATTTACGACTACCTGCGCGTGCTTTACGCCACGGTCGGCGTGCCGCATTGCCCCCAGTGCGGCCGAAAGATTTCGCGCCAATCCAGCGAACAGATCGTTCAGACCATCATGGCGCTTCCGACCGACGAGCGCGTCATGATCCTGGCGCCCATCGTGCGCGGACGCAAGGGCGAATTCAAGAAACAACTGGAAGCTCTGAGCAAAACCGGTTTCGTTCGCGCCCGCATCGACGGCTCGCTCCACAATCTCGATGAGCCGATTCATCTCGACAAGAAGAAGAATCACACCGTCGAAATCGTGGTGGATCGCCTGCTGATCAAGCCGGGCATCGAGCCGCGGCTGCGCCAATCCATCGAAACGGCCATGCGGCTGACCTCCGGCATCACGCAAGTCGCCGTCGTGAACGGAGAAGAGCATCTCTATTCCGAGAAGCTGGCGTGCGTCGACTGCGGATTGAACCTCCCGCAATTGGAGCCGCGCTCTTTTTCGTTCAACAGCATGTACGGCGCCTGCGAAACCTGCAACGGACTGGGATCGATTTACGATTTCGATCCTTCCAAAGTCATCGGCGATTGGTCGAAGCCGCTCTTTGGGGGCGGGCTTTCCTCGTGGGCCGAGAGCCGCATCCTGGAAGACGCATATTTGGAATTGGCGCGTCTCAAAGGATTTTCACCGGACGCTTCGTTTGGCGATCTGCCGGAGAAAATCCAATCGATGGTTCTTTACGGCGAGAACGGATCGAATAGCTTCGCGAACAAGAGGAAAGCGCCCGTGAAGCGACGGGTCTCGGCGTCGGGACGAAGACCTTTCCCCGGCATCATTCCGCATCTGCGAGAATCCTTGGGCAACGGCGCCACCGAATGGCTCATGCAATACATGTCGTCGATCCCGTGCAACGCTTGCAAAGGCCGGCGCTTGAAGTCGGAAAGTCTGGCCGTCAAAGTGTCCGGGTATTCCATCGCGGAATTGACGGCGTTGCCGACCGGGAAAGCGCGCGACGTGTTGCTGCAGCTTCAACTCACGGAGCGCGAGCGGAAGATCGCTTCCGGGCTGCTGAAAGAAGTTTGCGATCGTCTCGAGTTTCTGTCGGCGG
>CAZIDA010000166.1:0-7232 GCA_964537865.1 uncultured Acidobacteriota bacterium | reverse complement strand
GAAGAAGCCTTGTCCCAGTCCGGCGATTTTGGCGTCGAGGATTCCTTTTTCTCGAAAGACGAACGAGAACAGCGCGCCCGCCAGGAAGGCGCCGAGGATCGACTCGACGCCCAGCATCGATGAGAGCGCGACAAACGCGATCATCAAAGCCAAGCTGGCCCGCACGCCCACTTCCGAGGGATCGTCCTTTTCCACCCAGCGCGAAAATTGGCGCGGAAACCACCACACCAACAGGCCAAGCGTCTTCAAAACAAAATAGGCCAGCAGAAAAATGAGGCAGAGTTTTGCGATCTCGCGGCCAAAGGACCAGCCGATCCCGACGCGATGTGAAATGTTGTACACCGTGAGCGCCAAAATCGTGATGAACTCTCCCACCGAGGCCACCAGGATCAACGTTTGTCCGAGATCGGATTGCCCCAAGCCGGTCTCCTTCAGCGTCACCAGGAGCATGCCGATCGACATGGCGCTCAGCGCGATGGTCAAAAATCCCGGCCAGTGCTCCATGCGAACGCCGACAAACGTCAGACCAAAGACCAATCCCACCACCAGGACGCTGAGAAGCAGGAGTCGAGAGGCGCGCCGCTCCAACTTTCGAAAATTCAATTCGAGGCCCGCCAGAAACATCAGATAGGCAAATCCAAAGTCGGCGAGAAAATCAAAGAAGGGACTTTTCGCGACCGCTCCCAACACAAAAGGTCCGATGAGAATGCCGAAGAAGATCTCTCCCACGGCGGCGGGAATACGAAGCCGTCCGCTCAACAACGGCACGACGAAAGCGCCGATGGAAATGAGCAGGAGCGTGATGGATTCCGACGTGTGCATAAGATTTAGAACGGCAGCGCCAGCGTCGTAATGGGCGACTGCCACAGCAGGTGCAGGCTGACATCCGGATTAAAGAACGACGGCTTGCGCTCTTTGCGGTGCGCGACGACCATGAGGTGATAGTTCTTGGCGATCTTCAAAATTTCCTCGATGGGGTTTCCTTCGAGATGCACCTCCTCGATGCGCATCCGGTAAAGCGTCGCCAGATCGGTGACTTTCTTGAGCGCCGATTTTTGTTCCTGAATGGCTTCTTCGCCGACGACAAAGCGCGGTGCCGTCACCGTTACCGCCGTCACCGTGGCGTCGAACATGCGTGCCAAATCCAAGGCCATGCGCGCCACGCGCATGGAGGCCTCCGAATCGGTCACCGGAATCAAAATCCGCTGATAGGGATAGCTGTTGCGGAAGATGATGATCGGGGCGTTGAGGCGCCGAAACAAATCTGCGAGGAGGGTTTTTTGCAGATCCATCCTTTCCAGAAGCCCGAACCGTTCGTGAGGAAAAACCAAGCAGCCGCAGTCTCCGGAGGCGACACGCTTCAAAAAGTTCGGTGTGAATCGTCCGGCGATTTCGACGAGCGCCGCTTGAATGCCATGGCTGCCGATGGAGGCGTCCAGGGCCTTGCGGGTTCTTCGCCGGCGCTTGAAGAGGATCTGAATGTCTTGCGTGCGAATGTGCTTCAAGAAGTAAGCCAGCTCATCCGCGACGGATTCAAAGGCGGGCGCTCGTTTCACCAAGCCCATGACCTTTGATCCGAATTGCAGCGGAAACTCCGGCGCGCCCATTCGAAAATATTCGGAGATGATGCGCAGAATGGACGGGGCGCCGATCAAGATGACGCGATCGTCCGCCTCGACGACGGTTTGTCCGGTGGGGACGACGAGTTGCCCGTGGCGATAGATGGCCGCAACGTGCCATTGTCGCGACCGCAAAGCGCCGAGCGGTCGGCCGATGACCGACGACGAGGGCATCACGGTGACTTCGATGGCTTCGCCGCGCGCCTCGCTGGTGGTAAGCGAGGTGCCGCCGCCGCTGACGATGCGGTTCTCGATGTGAACCGCCGCCGCATACGCCGGGGAGACCATGTAAACTCCGGCGGCTTGATAATCGCGGAGTCGGCCGGCGTTTGCCACCAGCGCGTAGAGGTTGCTTTTGCCAAAAGACTCGCGCGCCACCCGGCAGATTTCCAAATTGACATCATCCGAGTTTGTCGCCGCCACAACGTGGTCGGCCGACGCCGCGCCCGCGCGTTCCAAGACCAGACGGCTGGTGCCGTCGCCCACGGAGGTTTGCAGTTGGCGATGGTCTGCCTTCTCGGCCAACGCCGTGAGCTTCTGCTCGCACAAGTCGATGACTGAAATGGGCCACTGAGCGGCCAAACGGCGCGCCAATTCGCGTCCGGCGGCGCCCGCGCCAACCAGTAGAATTCGAGGTTGAAACTCGACGGTCTCTTGGCTCATCGCACGGAATCCTGTCCCCAGACTGTTTTGATTGCCGGACATTCTCACACGGAATGAGGAGAAGACACAAGCAAAGAAGAAGAAAGGCGATGATAGGCGGGTGTGAATTTCCAGCGTGGGGCCGGGTGACCTGCAATCGTCAAATTCCAAATGCCAAGTCTCAAACAAGAATCAAAACTCAGGCGCCCAGACATAACGTGCCCGATCAAGAGCTTCTTCTTCGCCGAAGAGATTTGGTTGGAATTTGATCGTTGGCCCTTGTTTGAATTTTGGCATTTGATTTTTGGACTTTTGCTTTTCCAGCGGGGTTGTGGCATGCATAAGGAGGACAGATGGAATTTTAGAACATCAATGGCACAGATGCCTCAGCGCCGACGGCGCTGCGGATCAAAGCCCAACGTTGCTCTCCGTTTGGCGGAGAGCTACGTTGGGAAGGAAGTCACATCCATGCCGGGAATGATGCCACAACCCCAGCGGGGTTGTGGCGCGCGATGGGGTCGCCAAACCCAGGGTAGTCCGCCAGTGATCTGGCCGACAACCCTGGGCTGAAAGTCACTGCCTCTTCGAGGCAGGCGGTCAGCCTCGACGCATTCGAGGGCGTAAATAAATGATGAGAGGTGTGACCGGAACATTGCCCGCCGAGAAGAGCGCTCGGTGGGCCTACCAAAGCATGAGGGCGACCTTCAGCGCGACTTTCCAGCGAATGTCATTGCCAATTTGATGGGACGCTCGCATCACGCCCGAAGGGAGAGTAGACCTCGGAGCCTGAATCCCCGGATATGGCTGTGCGCTGACCCAAAATTCGGCTGCTCTGCTTCGACTTTTCCCTTGATTCCGTATTTCGAGAGTCCTAAACTCTGCTCATCCGGTCGATCTTCATTCGGGCTGAGGGTTCTGCAGCATGATCGACAGGAGGCTGGAGTTAGATTCTTCCAACTGCTTTCCCTTGACGATTGAGGCGCTGTTTTATCTGGTGTAGTTCTTCAGGTGTCCAAATGTGGGAGCCGATGCCAATTCTTTTGTATCGCAGGCTGCGCTTTAGGTGTGAGGACGGGACGAGTAAAGATGGGATGAGAAGTTGTCCACGCACCGCCGTAGAAATGGGGGCTCGTCAGTGGGGTTGCGCCCGAAAGAAGGGACTGCCGAATTCGCTGCTCACCAATGAGAGAGTTGAACCAAGGTTCAAGTCTTAGGGGGAATGGCCCCTTTGAAGAGCAGAATTTTGTCGGACCGAGGGCCCAAAGATTCGATTCAACCGCTTCGATTCAGATCCGGCTCTTCTCGAATCCTGCCAAGAGTCATGTCGACAAACGGTGAATTCGATCCACGGAGATGAAGTCGTCATGAAAAGCGACCAAAAAACTTTACGCGGCTACTTCATCATCTTTTTCCTGTGTGGTCTGGTGGCGGTTGCCGGAGTGGGATTGCTGCTGAGCCAACAGTACCGCCAAGCCAAGAGCGATTGGACGAATCGTTTGTCCACGGCAGCCGATGGCGAGCGCATTTACATCCAGTCGTGGCTGCGGGAACGCAAGGGCGACGTGGTCTTCTTTTCTTCGCCGCGTCATCTCCATGAGTTGACGGTAGAGCAACAACGGCAAGTTCATCCCAGCCCATCGGCTGTTCGCACTGTGAACGAACACTGTGATCTCAGTGGCGAGCAACGAGATTATAGAGGTCGGACCACGCTGGCCGTGACCCGCTACATTCCCGAAGCGGATTGGGGGCTGCAAACGAAGATCGATCGCGCCGAAGTGCTTCAAGGTTTCTACGCTCAGGTCGCTTGGAAATCAGCCATCACGGCGGCGCTTTTGGTTGGACTCTTTGGGGTCATCCTTTTTGCGCGCTGGCGTCGGCGGCAGGTGGATCAACTGCAGGCGGAAGTTCAACGGCGTCGGGAAGCGGAAGAGGCGACGCACAAGGCGGCCCTTTACTGCCGCAGTTTGCTCGAGGCCAGTCTTGATCCGCTCGTCACGATCAGCCGCGATGGAAAAATCACCGACGTCAATGCCGCCACCGAAGCGGCTACCGGTGTGCCGCGCGACCATTTGATTGGAACCGATTTTTGCGATTACTTCACAGAACCCGAAAAGGCTCGTCACGGATATCAGGAAGTGTTTGAGCGGGGCTTGGTGCGCGATTATCCGCTGGCCATTCGGCATGTTTCGGGTGAAGTGACGGATGTTCTGTACAACGCCACGGTGTTCAGAGATGAGGCCGGCGAGATCGAAGGGGTTTTCGCCGCGGCGCGCGACGTGACCGAGCGCAAGCGGGCGGAGGAAGCGTTGCGCCTGGCGAACGCGTACAACCGCAGTTTGCTTGAAGTGAGCCTCGACCCGCTCGTGACCATCGGTCCCGACGGCAGGATCACCGACGTGAACGCCGCCACCGAAGCGGCCACCGGACGTTCTCGCGCCGAGTTGATTGGAACGGATTTCAGCGATTACTTCACCGAGCCGGAGAAGGCCCGGGCCGGGTACCAACAAGTGTTCCGCGAAGGCTCGGTGCACGACTATGCCCTCGAACTGCGGCATGCAGGCGGGCAGATCATGTCCGTCCTGTACAATGCTTCGGTGTACCGGGATGAGCGCGGCCGTGTGATCGGCGTGTTCGCCGCCGCCCGCGACATCACCGAGCGCAAACGGGCGGAAGAAGAAATTCGGAAGTTGAATCAGGAGTTGGAAGGGCGCGTCATTGAACGCACCGCGCAACTGGAGGCGTCCAACAAAGAGTTGGAAGCCTTCGCCTATTCCGTCTCCCATGACTTGCGAGCCCCGCTTCGCTCCATCGACGGCTTCTCGCAGATCTTGTTGAATGAATACGCGGCGCAATTGCCCGGCGAGGCTCGGCGCTATCAGCATTTGGTGCGGAACAGTTGCCAGCAGATGGGACGATTGATTGACGATCTGCTGACCTTTTCCCGGCTCAGCCGCCAGCCCGTTCACAAGAGCGCTGTTTCGACGGCCGATCTGGTCGAGCAATGCCTCAAGGATTTGGCCGCGGAGCAAGAAGGACGGCGCCTCAAGATTGAGGTTGGCGCTTTGCCGGACTGCAAGGCCGATCCCGTCCTGCTGAAGCAGGCTTGGCTGAATCTTCTTTCCAATGCCCTCAAGTTCACGCGCCAGCGCAAACCCGCAGAGATTTCCATCGGATGCGTGGAGATCGAATCCGAGCCGGTGTATTTCGTGAAAGACAATGGCGTGGGCTTCGACATGCGTTATGCCCATAAACTGTTCGGCGTCTTTCAGCGCCTTCATCGCGCCGAAGATTACGAAGGAACGGGTGTGGGTTTGGCGATTGTGCAACGCATGATCCACCGCCATGGAGGCCGTGTGTGGGCGGAGGCGGCCGTCAATCATGGAGCAGCATTTTACTTCACTCTAGGAGGCCATTCTCATGATCAAAGAGCGGATCGAAATCCTGTTGGTGGAAGACAATCCCAATGACGTGGAACTGACCCTTCACGCCTTGAAGGCCAACAAGCTTACTAATCCGGTGCACGTGGTGCGGGACGGCGCAGAGGCCTTGGACTTCATTTTTGCGACGGGCGAATACGCGAATCGCACCGCTCACCCCGGGCCCAAAGTCATCCTGCTGGACTTGAAGCTTCCTAAAGTCGATGGCCTGGAGGTTCTTCGCCGCATCAAGGCGGATCCCGAGAAGCGCACCATCCCAGTGGTGGTGTTGACTTCCTCCCGTGAGGAAGCGGACATCACCCGCAGTTACGATTTGGGTGTGAACAGTTATATCGTCAAGCCGGTCGATTTCGAACAGTTCACTCAGGCCGTGCGCAACCTCGGGCTCTACTGGCTGCTGCTGAATCAGCCTCCGAATGCAGAGCGCGTCCATGTCGACCAAGAATGAGAGACCCTCGATGAAGAAACCTTTGCGCGTCCTCGTTCTGGAGGATCAGCCTGCCGACGCGGAGTCGGAGTTGCATGAATTGCGCCAGGCCGGGTTCCATTTGACGTCTCAAGTCGTCGCTTCGGAAACGGATTTCTGCGCCCAGTTGGCGCATCCTTGGGACATTATCTTGTGCGATTACTCCATGCCGCAGTTCGATGCCCGCCGGGCTTTGGAAATCCTGAAAGAGCGCGCCCTGGATATTCCCTTGATCGTCGTTTCCGGAACCATCGGCGAAGACGTGGCCGTCGCGACCATGAAGCAAGGGGCCGCGGATTACTTGATGAAAGACCGACTCATGCGCCTGGGTCTGTCCATAACTCAGGCGCTGGAACATAAGCGCTTGCGGCTGGAACACAAAGGCGCCATGGACCTGCTCCTGGAGCGGGAGCGCCACTTTCGCGCTCTCATCGAAAATGGCGCTGACGGGATTGGCTTGATCGACTTCGCCGGCAACATCTTGTACGTCAGCCCCTCCACTCGTCATTTACTCGGCTACTCCGAAGAGGAATTGCAGCAGAGAAGCATTTTTGCTCTGGTCCATAAAGATGATTTGGAGAGGATGAAAGCTCTCCTGGTCAAGCTGACGCAAGGGGATGCTGAAAGCGTGACCTGGGAAACTCAATTGCGGCACGCGGACAATTCTTGGAGATGGTTCGAGGGCACCGGCACGGTGTTTCACGTGAACCCGGACGAAAGACAATTCGTTCTCAACTATCGGGACATCACTCAGCGAAAGGGGGCGGAAGAAGCCCTCCGGCAAAGCGAAGAAAAATACCGCAGATTTGTTCAGAACATGGCCGAAGGATTGACCATCACCGACGGGAACGAGAATTTTATTTTTGCCAATCCGGCGGCGGACAAAATTTTTGGAGTGCCGGAGGGGGCCCTCATCGGTCGAAACCTCGACGAGTTTCTGGAACCTGCGAAGCGGGAATTCATTCGTCATCAAACCGAGGAACGCCGATAAGGGAAGTGGGGATATTACGAGTTGGAGATCAAGCGTCCCAATGGCGAGAAACGAATCATCCTGGTGAATGTGACGGG
>CAZIDA010000165.1:0-7342 GCA_964537865.1 uncultured Acidobacteriota bacterium | reverse complement strand
GGATCACTCCCTCCCAGTCCGCAGACAATTCCTTTCGCCAGCACCGTCTTTCCGGCGCCCAGGTCGCCGTAAAGAAGAAGATTGCAGGGCCGCGTCAGAGACCGTCCGAGTTCGACGCCAAATTGGAACGTTTCCTCGGAAGAACGGCTGTGGAGCGTGCGCGATGGAAGGCTTGCGGATTTTGCCATGGCGGTGGAATCTTATCACAGCCCCGCGGCAAAGGGATGGCGGGAGGAGGGCCTCCCAAAATCGGCAAGTACTTGAGGGAGACATTCAATCAAATCGCCGGGCAACATCGCAATTTCTCCGAACCGATCCCGCGCATAATCTCCGGCCCGGCCATGAAGGAACACCGCCGCCGCCACCGCTCGATCGGGAGGCGCGGCTGAAAACTGAGAGAGAAACGCGGCGATCATGCCGGTCAGAACATCGCCCGATCCTCCTTTGGCCATGCCGGGATTTCCCGTGGGGCAAACTTGCACTTCGCCATCCGGAGTCGCAACGAGCGTGCGAAATCCTTTCAAGACCAGAATCACGTGATGGCGCGAAGAAAACTCGCGGGCAAAATCACGACGCGCCGATTGGATGACGGGGGCGCTGGATCGAATCAGCCGCGCGAACTCACCGGGGTGCGGAGTCAGCACCAAAACGCGCTCCCGTCCGTCCAACAAATCGAGATGCTCTACAAAGGCGTTAAGGCCGTCGGCGTCGATGACCATCGGCGCGCGGTATTCTTTGACGACGCGGCGCACAAAATCCTGAGTGGATTGTTCCTGAGAAAGGCCGGGACCCATCGCGATGACAGACTTTCCATGCACGGCGGCGTCCATGGCGCCGTAATCGAAGGCGGTGAAATCAATAGCGCCGCTTTGAGTTTCCGTCAGAGGGATGGTCATCAATTCCGGCAGGCTCTGCGCCACCAAGGGTTGAGCGCCGGCCGAGGTGGCGACGGTGACCAATCCGGCGCCGGAGCGCAACGCGGCTTTTCCCGCCAATGCCGCGGCGCCGCTTTTTCCCACCGAACCCGCAATGATCAAGCAATGGCCGAAGGCGCCCTTGTTGGCGCCCACCGGGCGCGCGCGCATCAGGAACGGAAAGTCCGTCGCCGTCGACCAGGAAAGTTTCTGCGCGGACTTCTCTTCCACCAGCGCTTCCGGGCTTCCAATGGAAGCAATCTTGACTTCACCGGCCAACTCCGCGGCGGGAGGCAAGGCCAAACAAATTTTCGGAGCGGTCATGGTTACGGTGGCGTCGGCGCGAATGGCCGGACCGGCGACTTCGTTGGAATCAGCGTTCAGCCCGGAAGGAAGATCGACGGAAATCACGAAGGCTTGGCTGAATCTCCTGCGAATGTCCTCGATGACCTGCGCCAAAAAGCCTTGAACTGGCTTGGTCGCCCCAGTCCCAAGGACGGCATCAATCACACACGAAGGCGTGGGAACCGAAGATGCAAAGGCGCTCCAGTCGTCACCGCTGGTGGCGGTGGTTGGCCGCACTCCCATCTGAATGAGGGCATCCAAGTTGACGCGCGCGTCTCCATGAACCTGATCGTATGGGGCCAGCAGCACGACGTGGGGAGACGCGCCGCGCTGAATGAGATGACGCGCCGTCACCAATCCGTCGCCACCGTTGTTTCCCTTTCCGCAGACAATCAGGATTTGCGTCGACGCCAAATCGAGAAAACGCACGCGACATTCGGCGGCGACACCGCGACCGGCATTCTCCATGAGCGTCAAACTGGGAACATGGAAGCGCTCAGTGGTGAGTTGGTCGACCTCCCTCATTTCGGCGGCTGATAGAATTCTCATCACGTCTCCACGTCGAAACGAAAAAGCTAAACGCTATTTATCAGATTTGATCCAAGAAGGGAAGCGGCGTCACGAGCATTGCCGCATTGGCACCCCGGCCTACTAGGCCGGGTGTGATTTGTGACCAAGCGACACACTTCACTTTTGAAGCCTTGCAAAGCGATAAAAGGCGGCGAAATTCACTGCGCTGGTGGCGGCAGAACGATGACGTTGGTGGACGCGCCAAAGAAGGTCGTGTTCACATTGGTCACGCTGATCGTCACAATCAGAGGCTGATCGGTCGGCAGCAAGAGGGGAGCGGCAAAGAAACCGTTTGTCGAAATCGTGCCGACCGCATTATTGCCGTTGGCAACTCCACTCACATTCCAAACGACGGCGGGCGGGTTCGTCGTGTCATAGCCGGCCGTGAATTGAATCGTGCCGCCGCTCGGAAGGGTCACGCTTTGCGGGGAAAGAGTGACGTTGCGTGACACCGTGAAGTCTGATGTGTTTTGCACCGTCACGACCGCGCTGACGGAATTGAATCCGGGAGCGGAGACGCCGAGCAACGTGGCGCCGCTGATGAGGCCGTTCACTTGAACGGTGGCGCTGGTCCGCCCTTCAGGAATAACGACCGTTGTGCTGGGAACCGAGGCGATGACGTTGTTCGTCATTTGCAGATCCACCGTGAGGCCTCCCGGTGGCGCAGGATTGGGAATCTGAATGGTCAGAGGATAACTCGACGCGTCCGCCGGCACGGATGAGGAATTGGGCGTGGCCAAATTGATGGGATTCGGCGAGACCGTGAAATCGTCGGGCAATTTCACCGGATATCCGGACACCAACAAACGCCCGTCGTCAAACGCCGTCATGCCGTATAGAGGAAGCGAACTCGTGACCGAAAAATATCCGTCGGATTCCGGCACGATGTCGGGGAAGAGGCTCGAAAGAACTAGAATGGATTGCCCCAAGCCGGGAATGGTCACGGAGGTCGATTTCTGGACCGATCCGTCTCCGCGGATGATCTCGACATGCGCCGTGGCAGGATCATTGTTGGAATTCACCAGGGCCATCGCCGTCGTCAGCGAGGGGTCAAACCACGCAGGCGAGAACGTCAATTGCTTCTCGCCCAAGATTTGTCCCGGCTCCGCCGATACTTGATTGCGATTCAAATTCAAGAGGATCGCCGAGGTGACCACCCCCGTCGACGAGGAACTGGTTGACGCCGAGACCTTCACATACCCCGTGAAGCTGGCGCCGGAAGGAATTCCAAACACATCCGTCAGAAATTTCGAGAATTGTCCGGACACCGGGAAATTGATGAACGCCGGATTCGTAATGCCTGCGCCGGAGAGCAAAGATCCGTCGGCGTTGTACGCAGTGAGTTCCGCATTGACGATTCCGACCGGTGCTTGGCCCGACACCGCCGCCGTGCCGTCGGTGAGCACGATCCGAGTTTGATATCCACCGGAAGCAATCACAAAAGGAAGAACCTCCGTGGGTGCGGCAAAGACCCGATCGATGCCGTCGAAATACGCGATTTCATTCCCGATGTAAACGAGTTCGTACGCGGTAAACGGCGAAGCGGAGTAGAGGTGAACGTATCCGGATTCGATGGTCTGTCCCTGAAGATCCGTGAACATGGCCGCGAGGTTTTGGGCGATGCGTTGTCCCGCCGAGGGAGTTAACGAGACCGACTGCACCACGTTTCCGGTTGCGTCGACGAAATCCGCGGTGATGGTGTTCGCCACCGTCGATTCGATTACGCCGATCTCCATCGTCACACCGCCGCCATACTGGGCGGAGCCTTGAATAGCGACCGGCAACAGCGCATCCGTGTGCGCTTCAAAGGAAAAGGGCGCCAGCGTCAGTCGATTGAAGCCCGTGTTGGGATCCACATTCCCGATGGGGACGACGCCCAAGGCCTTGGCGTTCCCTGTGGAGACGCTCGCGTAATAGCCGTTGGAGTTTCCCGTGTTGCCGATGAGGTCGGCGACGGTCCCGGCCAATTGATGTCCCGGTTGGATGGTGTACAGTCTGCTCGCCGTGGCCGTCGTGCCGCTGTTGTCGGTCAGCGTCAACGGCGTGCCGTCGGAGTTGAAAAGCTGCAACGTGACATTCGCCGGGCCTTCCGAGGTGTTGACCACAGCGAAGCCCGAGAAGTTGTCGAGCGAGGAAACCATTCGCGGAACTTCGAAGGTCTGAACCTCCGGCGCCGCGGCGCGCCCGATGATGACCGCGCCGGCGTTGTGGGCGGTCGGGGCGGACCCTTCAAGGCCCCGTGTCAACGGCGTTAAAGTCGTTGTTGTGCCGCCTCCATATCCAATGATTTCTTGATCGATGATGAACGAACCGCTGCCGGGTGGAAAGGTGGCGGTGGAATTCAAATTGAGAGTAGTGGAAGCGGCGTCGATGGACTGAGTCAACAGCCCGGCGTGCACGGGAAAGTAAATGACAGCGACTCCGGCGGCGTGAGCCGCAGCCGTTGTCGAGGCTTGCCCCCGACCGGATATGACAAATGTGGTTCCGTTAACCGCGCTATAGCTCAGCACTTCCGTTTCGATGGCAATTTCGCCGGACGGCGGAAAACCCGCGGTTTGATCGACGGTTAAGGCGGTGTCCCCGGCGCCGATTGCCGCGGCGAGGGTCGCATGAGGCAGGGCAAAGGCATTAAGTTGTGCGTTTAAGAAAGCCGTGTTGGCAAAGAAAATGACAAAGAAGGCCGGTAAAGCCGCCCATCGGTAAATTTTTGGGATCATTTGCTCCTGCCAAGTATGAATTGCGCTTGCAAACTGCTCCGGTAGTCTGGCTATTGGATTCAGATTCGGGCCAGAAGGTTGAACGGGGGGTAATGATAAAGTCTGACGGTGAAAAAAGCAATTAAGAAGTCATCGCTCTCCTTCGTGCAAATTCTTCAAGGATTATGCGATAATGCGACCGCATTGCTGAGGCCGCGAAGCCGTCTCCGATGGATGGCCATCTTCGACCAGGACAAGCGATCATCATGCACATTAGGACGGAAATAATCAGTGTGGACTTGAAAAAGTTCAAGGAAGAAGAATTGAAACCCGCGGCCCAAGCCATTCAACATGGTCGGGTGGTGGCGTTTCCTACGGACACTTTTTATGGGCTGGGGGCCGACCCCTTTAACTTGTCGGCCATTGAACGGGTCTATCAAATCAAAGGTCGCCCCCGCTCCAAGCCCTTGCTCCTGCTGATCGACAAAATCGAACAGGCGAAAATGCTGACGGCCGAAATTCCGGATACGTTTGCCGAGATCGCCAAAGAGTTTTGGCCGGGCCCGTTGACCATTGTGCTTCGCGCCTCCGATCGCTTGCCGCTCAAAGTGACGGGCGGGACCGGAAACATCGGGCTGCGACTTCCAGCTTGCAAACTGGCGCGATCGTTGATCCGGAGTTCCGGAACGCCCCTGACGGCAACCAGCGCCAATCTCTCCACGCTCCCCTCGTGCTCCAGCGCCAGCCAAGTTTTGGGACAGATCGGCGGGCGAGTGGACGTGATTGTAGACGGCGGCGCCGTGCCGGCGAATAAGCCGTCGACCGTGATCGACTTGACCGGACCTAAAATGCAGGTTATCCGTGAAGGCGCCATCCGCTCGATTCAGTTGAAGAAGTGGTTGGAATAAGAATTTCATAATGCGGAAGCGAAAGACCAGACGAAACCGATGGATTCTGATCGGGCTGATTTTTGCGGGAATGGCCGGCTACGGCATCGTGACCTTTAACGCCATCCGCCGACAGGCGATCGTGGATGAGGCCCGGCCCGCCGATTGCATCGTGGTTCTGGGAGCGGCTCAGTACAACGGTCGTCCTTCACCGGTGTTGAAGGCGCGTCTCGACCACACATTGGAATTGTTCGACGAGAAGATGGCGCCTCGCATCATCACGACGGGCGGGTATGGCGGGGACCGAAAGTTTTCTGAGGCCGGAGTCGGCAAAGAATATCTTGTGAAACACGGAGTTCCCCCGGACGCGGTGGAAGCCGATTCCCATGGAGATACAACCCTGGAGAGCGTGCGGTCGGTGAAGCCGCGGTTGGCGCTGGATCAAGCGAAATCCTGCATCGTGGTCAGCGACGGATTTCATTTGTTCCGGTGCAAGGCGCTGTTCGCGCATGAGGGATTGGTGGCCTACACCTCGCCGGCGCCGGACAGCCCCATCGAAAGTTCCGCCACCTCGCGCTTTTGGCACTCCTTGCGAGAAGTGTTTGTCTATACCGCTTTCAGATTGGGAATTCGAATCTAGCATCCTTTAACGAACGGAGAAGCGGCCCGTGAAAGGCATGATTTATCTCTTGATAATTCTCTTCATTGGTGGCGTCGGAGGATATCTCGTCTCTGAGAAAGTCGACGAATGGCGAGGTTCAAAGGCGGCGGCCAAAACCGAAACCGCGAAGGCGGAAGATTTGACGGCTACCATCAATGGTCTTTTGAACCACGAAAAGACAGCCTATCAAGATCACGACGCGGATGAGTTGCTCGATGACTGCGCTTCGAACTACCTCGAGGTCGACGGAAACACCGGGGAAACGATGGATCTGGCGCGGGCTCGACTTTATTACCGGCAGTATTTTCACGACGGGCAGGCTATCAAGCTCGATTTTGGAAACGTCCAAATTTCGACGCTGCCGAATTCGGTCGTGGCCCAGGCCGATTATACGAAGGCCTCAAATGCCTTCACGGCCAAAAACATCCGAGGATTCAAAGGCCACGGGACTTGGGTCTTTGTGCGCCAAAACTCGATCTGGCTGTTGGCGTCGTATGCGTGGTCGGAATCACCGTATTGATTAGGATTCCTCAGCGATCTTGGGAAACCAAGAAGCGCGGGGTCATTCGCGGCATTTGAGTTTCCAGACCGGTGCGCAATGAGGTAGACTTTCCGTTGGTCAATCGACAAAATCAAGACTGAGATTGAGAATTGAAATATGGATTCAAAAGAAGATTTATATGAAGCCGGCGTCACGATGGCGCTGGAAGATAAGTATCCGGAAGCGATCGAGTATTACAGGAGGGCCCTGGAAATTGATCCGAATTACAGCGATGTCTGGCACGCGTTGATCAACGCTTACAGCGCGCAGGGCGACCTGGACGCAGGAATTGAGGCCGCCAAAAAACTGATCGCGATGAATCCCGACGACATCCTCGCGCACTCCAGCCTGTCGATGCTTTACATGAAGAAGGGAATGAAAAAAGAAGCGGAGGAAGAAGGGGCGACCGCCAAGGTGCTCGGATTTCGCGACATGATGAAGGCCACGCCGGCGGTCGATGATCCGAAGAAGATTACCTAAGTGGCGCGGACCCGCCGCGGCGGATCTGCGCCTTTGCTTCAAGACGGTCCGGTCTCATGCCCTTCAGCAATCCTCCGAACGCGCGGTCCGATGGATCTCACCGTTTGCTCGTTCGGTTCGACGCCGTGGAGTTTGATCCGTGATTTCCGTTATTCCCGTGATTGCGAGCCAGAATGCCCTTGAGAAATTTTCCGGTGAACGACTTTTCGACTCTGGCCACCTGTTCCGGCGTTCCATAAGCGACCACC
>CAZIDA010000164.1:2665-7347 GCA_964537865.1 uncultured Acidobacteriota bacterium | reverse complement strand
GACGTCTTCCACATGAAGACGTCGACGCTGAAGCGCTTTGTGCGTCGGCTGCATTTTGCGGAGCACTTGGAGCTTCACCGGCTCGACTGTCTGGCGTCGCACGGCGATCTCAGCGCCTATGAGTTTGCCCGCAACTACGCGCAATCGCTGGCGCCGGAGACGGCGCGGCCCCGCCCCTTGCTGACCGGTCGCGACTTGATCGATTTGGGGTATAATCCGGGTCCGGAATTCAAAACCATTCTCACGGCGCTCGAAGACGCGCAACTGGAGAATGAGATCACCGATCGCGATTCCGCGCTGGAATTCCTGCAGAAGAACTTTCCGAAGAAGCCTTGAGTTCTGAAGGACGAAGGTGGAACCTCTTGCATCGAGGATGTCTCTGTCGCATCGAGGAATTCTGAATTATCTCTTAACACGATTCATTCAAATCTGTTCAGGAGCGATCCTGGGAAGGTGGGGGAGTCCATGCTGAAGTCAATCATCGCAGGCCTAGTCGGCCTGTTCATGGCGGGCCTGACTTTTTGTCAGTCTCCGGAGCCGTTGTTGCTGCAATCGCCGACGGTGAGCCAAACGCAGATCGCGTTTTCTTACGGCGGCGATTTGTGGATTGTGAGCCGCGAAGGCGGCAGCGCGCGGCGGTTGGTGACCGGAACGGATATGGAAGGAAGTCCGATTTTTTCTCCGGATGGAAAATTCGTCGCTTACACCGCGAACTACGACGGGAATTTGGATGTGTACCTGGCGCCGGCGACGGGCGGCGAGCCGCGGCGGCTCACCTATCATCCCGGCGCGGACGTGGCCGTCGGGTGGACCCCCGACGGCAAGAGCGTGCTCTTCCGCTCGCCCCGCGACAGCTATTCCATGTTTGGCCGCCTCTTCACCGTTTCGCGGGAAGGCGGATTTCCAACGGAAATTCCGTTGCCCATGGCGGAGACCGGTTCCTTTTCGCCGGATGGTTCGCATTTGGCTTACGTGCCGAATGGAAAATGGCAGCCGGCTTGGAAGACTTATCGCGGCGGACAAACCACGCCCATCTGGATTGCCAATCTCGCCGATTCCAGCGTCGAAGAGATTCCGCGGAACAACTCCAACGATTCCGATCCCATGTGGGTGGGAAACAAAATCTATTTTCTTTCCGATCGCGAAGGGCCGATCACGCTTTTTTCCTACGACCTCACGACGAAGAAGGTGACGGAAGAAGTTCCCAATCACGGATTGGACATCAAGTCGGCGTCGGCCGGTCCGGGGGCGATCGTGTACGAGCAATTCGGATCGCTGCATCTATTTGATTTGCGCACGCACAAGTCGACCGCGCTGAACATCACCGTCTCCGGCGACATGCCGCAGGTGCGGCCGCATTTTGAGAACGTCTCCAAACAGATTCGCAACGAGTCCATCTCGCCCACCGGCGCGCGCGCCGTGTTTGAAGCGCACGGCGAGATTCTGACGGTTCCGGCGGAGAAGGGCGACATCCGCGACATCACCCATACGCCCGGCGTGGAAGAGCGATATCCCGCCTGGTCGCCGGATGGAAAATGGATCGCTTATTTCTCCGACGAGTCCGGCGAGTACGCGCTGCATCTGCGCGATCAAAGCGGCATGGGGCTGGAGCGCAAGTTCAATCTCGGAAATCCTCCGTCCTTTTTCTATTCGCCGAGCTGGTCGCCCGACAGCAAGAAGATCGCCTACACCGACAAGCGTCTCAATCTTTGGTATATCGATTTGGGGAATGGAAAGCCGGTGAAGATCGACACGGACACCTATGAAAGCCCGGCGCGCACGCTCGATCCGGCGTGGTCGCCGGACAGCCGGTGGATTGTGTATACCAAGCAGCTCCAGAGTCATCTTCACGCCGTGTTCGTTTATTCGTTGGAGACCGGACGCAGCACGCAAATCACCGACGGCATGAGCGACGCGCGCTTCCCGCAATTCGATCGGAGCGGCAAGTACATTTTCTTCACCGCCAGCACCGACTTGGGACTGAGCACCGGATGGCTCGACATGACCAGCTATCAGCATCCCATCACGCGCAGCGTTTACGTCATGGTGCTCAGAAAAGATCTTCCTTCGCCGATTCCACCGGAGAGCGACGAGGAGAAAGTGAAGGAAGCCGGCAAGACCAACGGCGAAGAAGCCGCCAAGTCCCCGGAAGAGAAGCCCAAGGCCAAAGAGAAAGAGCCGGTGAAGGTGGAGATCGATTTCGATCACATCAGCCAGCGCATTTTGACGTTGCCCATCGCGGCCGAGAATTATCAAGCGGCCTTTGCCGGAACGGAAGGCGTGCTCTATTTGGTGGAAGGCCCCGTGGTGCAATACCGCATGGGCCCGCCCATCTTCACGGTGCGGCGGTTCGATCTGAAGACCCGCAAGACGCGGAAGATTTTGGAGGGCGTCAACGCCTTCGACCTTTCCGAGAACGGCGAGAAGATGTTGTACCGGAAGATGAATCATTGGTACATCGCGCCGTCCAAAGAAGCGCCCAAGCCCACGGAGGCGGCGCTGAAAACCGACTCCATGGAAGTTTATGTCGTTCCACGAGAGGAATGGCGGCAGATGTATCACGAAGTGTGGCGCATTGAGCGCGATTTCCTGTACGATCCCGGCCATCACGGTCTCGATATTCCTTTGGCGGAGAAGGCCTACTCGAAATATCTGGACGGCATCGCCAGCCGCGATGATCTTACTTATCTCTTCCAGGAAATGACCGGCAACATCAGCGTGGGACACACCTTCGTTCGCGGCGGAGAGGAGCCGAAGGTCGAGCCGATTCAAGTCGGATTGTTGGGCGCGGATTACAAGATCGAGAACGGGCGATATCGATTTGTCCGGATTTTCAACGGCGAGAATTGGAATCCGCAGCTTCGCGCGCCATTGACGCAGCCCGGCGTCAACGTCACCGTCGGTGAATACCTGCTGGCGGTCAACGGACGCGAGCTTCATGGAACCGATGACATCTACAGCTTCTTCCAGGAAACCGCCGGGAAGCAGGTGACGCTGAAAGTGGGTCCGAACCCCGATGACAAAGGGTCGCGCGAAGCCGTCGTGGTGCCGGTGGCCAGTGAGATGGGTTTGAGAAATCTGGCGTGGATCGAAGGGAACCGGCGCAAGGTGGATGAAATGAGTCAGGGGAAGTTGGCGTACGTCTATCTGCCCAACACCGGGGGAGGCGGATACACCAATTTCAATCGCTACTATTTTGCGCAGGTCGGCAAGGAAGGCGCGGTCATCGATGAGCGATTCAACACCGGTGGTTCGGCCGCCGATTACATCATCGAATATCTGAACCGGCCGCTCATGAATTATTGGGACACGCGCCAAGGAGATTTCTTCACGACGCCGCTCGACGCCATCTTCGGACCGAAGGTGATGATCATCAACCAAATGTGCGGGTCCGGCGGCGATGCCTTGCCGTGGTATTTCCGTCATGAGCACGTCGGGACGCTCGTGGGCGTGCGCACGTGGGGCGGGTTGGTCGGCATCTACGATTACCCGATCCTCATGGACGGAGGCACGGTGACGGCGCCGCGCGTTGCTTTCTTCAATACCGAGGGACAATGGGACGTGGAGAATCATGGCGTGCCCCCGGATATTCAGGTGCCGTTCGATCCGAAGCTGTGGCGCGAAGGACATGATCCGCAACTGGAACGCGCCGTGCAGACGGCTCTCGACGAGCTGAAGAAATCGCCGCTGCCCGAACCACATCGGCCTCCGTATCCGGTGTACCATCACCCGCTGCCGACCATTGCGAAGTAGCTTGATGATGTTGTGGGGCAGACACTCTTGTCTGCCCGCTACCTGAGGGTGGATCAAAGTTGGTTTAGGAAAGATTGAAGACGCAGTTTGAGGTTGTTTTTTGTTCTTTGTAAGAAATTTGGTTTTTGTTTATGCTCGGTGGGGCAGACACTCTTGTCTGCCCCATACGAATTAGGTTCGGTAGCTCCACCTGATATGTAGAAAGCAGTTTGACATTGTCTTGTTGAGTTCTTTTTGAGAAGTTAGATATGTGTTGATTGGCTGTGGGGCAGACCCGCCGCGGCGGGTCTGCCCCACTACTGAATCCCCACCTTTCCCCCACGCTCGGAGTGTGCTCATGGCCCAAAGGAGAAGGCTCTCCTCACGAGTGAAGGAGTCTTCCTCGAAGTTTGTCCCGTTCAGCAGCCAATTGGATGTAGAAAAAACACGGCGAAGATTGCCTCACTGGCATCAAGTGGGCGTTACCTATTTCGTAACGTTCCGTCTCGCCGATTCGATTCCTCAAAATAAAGCGAGAGAGTTGCAACAGTTCAAACAATCCTGGGTCAGGCGGCATCCAAGTCCGCTGACAGAGAGACAGAAGTCAGAGCTTCGTCGAACCGTCAGCGAGAAGATCGAGATACTCCTGGCAGCAGGATTTGGTTCGTGTGTCCTTGCCGACAGAAAAGTTACGGACATCATGGAAGACATTCTGCGTCATTTTGACGGGATCCAATACGATCTGGGCTGGTACGTGATTATGCCTAATCATGTTCATCTGCTCGTCCGCCCTCGCGAAGGATTTCTTCTCTGTGACATTCTCAAGAGTTGGAAGGGGGGTTCCTCAAATGAAATCAATCGCGTTTTGGAGAGGAAGGGCACGCTGTGGCTGGATGAATCGTTCGACCACATTGTGAGGGATCAGCGGTCCCTCAAGCGATTTGAAAAAT
>CAZIDA010000164.1:0-2565 GCA_964537865.1 uncultured Acidobacteriota bacterium | reverse complement strand
GAATCGTTCGACCACATTGTGAGGGATCAGCGGTCCCTCAAGCGATTTGAAAAATATATCCAAGAGAATCCGGTCAAAGCCAGACTGGAATCGGGGCGCTATCGACTCGGTCATGGTCGTGGGGCAGACACTCTTGTCTGCCCCACCAACTAAGAACGACGATCTGAGCATTTCAAGAAAAACCCGAACCACGATATTAAACAGCCCGTCTAGTCTCTCGCGGCGTTATTTCGCCGAACGCATGTGGGGCAGACAAGAGTGTCTGCCCCACCAACTAAGAACTACGATTTGAGCATTTCAAGAAAAATCCGAACCACGATATTAAACGGCCCGTCTAGCCTCTCGCGGTGTTATTTCGCCGAACTCAGGTGGGGCAGACAAGAGTGTCTGCCCCACAGCATGCCATCATCCTCTCTTTTCCGGTGATGCCGGCAACATCGCGTCGGAATGAAACTGTGGCGGGCGGCGATGTTTGGTCGCCTGTTCGAAGGCATAAGCAAACTTAATCAACGTGCCTTCGCTGAAAGCTCGTCCAAAGAATGAAATCCCCACCGGCAATCCATCAAAGAAACCTCCGGGCACGGTGATATGCGGATATCCGGCCACGGCCGCGGGGCTGGAGCTGCTTCCGCCTCCGCCCGGATCTCCATTCACCAAATCGATCAACCACGCCGGTCCTCCGGTCGGACACACGATCGCGTCCAGATGATGCTTCTCCATCGTGGCGTCGATTCCTTCTTTGCGCGACAGCTCCTGATCTTTCGCGAGTGCTTTGAGATAGTCCGGGCTTTTCAAGTCGCCCTTCTTCTCCGCCCGCTCCATGATCTCTTGTCCAAAGAAGACCAATTCCTTGCTGCGATCTTTTTCGTTGAATTTGATGATCTCCTTCAACGTGTGCACCGGCGCGCTCGGCCCGAGCTCGGAGAGATACTTGTTGAGATCAGCCTTGAACTCGAAAAGCAAAACATCGAATTCGGAATCGTCGAATTTTCCGACGGTGGTGATGTTGGCGGGATCGACGATCACCGCGCCCAAGTGCTTCATCACCTCGAGCGCCTCTTCCATCAACTTGTCGGCGGCGGGGCTGTATCCCATCAACTTTTCGCGCGCCACGCCCAAGCGCGCGCCGCGGAGTCCGTCTTTCCGCAAGAACTTGGAATAGTCGGAAAGAAATCTTCCTTCCGAAGCGGCGGTGGCCTCATCGCGCGCATCGACTCCCGTCAGCGCGCCCAAAAGAATGGCGGCATCCGCGACCGTCCGCGCCATGGGGCCGGGCGTGTCTTGACTGTGCGAGATGGGAACAATGCCGGAGCGGCTGAGCAATCCTACCGTCGGCTTGATGCCCACGATGCCGCAGGACGACGAGGGCGACACGATGGAACCGTCGGTCTCCGTTCCAATGGCAGCGGCGCAGGTGCTCGCGGCCGCGGCCACGGCCGATCCGGAACTCGATCCGGACGGCGTGCGGTCGAGCGCATACGCGTTGCGACATTGTCCACCGCGACCGCTCCATCCGCTGGAGGAATGAGTGGAACGAAAGTTCGCCCATTCGCTCAAGTTGGTTTTTCCGAGAATCACGGCCCCCGCTTCTCGAAGCCGCCGCGCCACAAACGCGTCGCGCGGCGGTTTCGATCCCACCAGCGCCAACGAGCCCGCCGTCGTTTGCATGCGGTCGGCGGTGGCGATGTTGTCCTTGATCAAAATGGGAATGCCGTGAAGCGGTCCGCGCGGGCCTGTGGCTTTGCGTTCCGCGTCCAGCTTCGAGGCGATGGACAGCGCGTCAGGATTGATTTCGAGGACGTGATTGAGCGTCGGCCCGCGTTGATCGAGTTCGTGAATGTGCGCGATGTACTTCTCGACCAACTCGCGGGAAGTGTACTTGCCGGACTTCAGGCCGGCTTGAAGTTCTGCGATGGTGGCCTCTTCCAATTCAAAGGCGGCGCGGGCATGAGGCGTCGGCTTTCGAGCCGTCGCTTTTGCCGTCTCCGCCAGCGCCGGAAGCACCGGCCCGGCCACCGCCAATGCGCCGCCCACAACGCTCGAAGTCACAAACGCACGGCGCGAAATCTTTCCATTTCCCTTGTTCCCGTCGTTTTCGTTTTCACTCATGACGTCTCCTCAAGAATGATTTTGGTTTGAATCCCCGGTGAAAGAAAGTATGACCGACACTCCTGCGTGCCGATGTCTTAGCGCTTGTCAGTATTTCATCCCGAGGAGAAGCTCATCTTCTCGGATTTCTTCTTCATGCTCTTTTCGAATCGGGCCAGATCGATGGGAGCGCGCGCATGCGTCCCTTCGCCGATCTTCTCGAAGCCGTCATACGCTTCCACGGAAAAGACGACGAAGTTCTCTTCCACGGAAACCACCCTGGCGCGCGCCGTCACCGTGAGACCCACCGGCGTGGCGGCAAGGTGTTTGATGTTCACCATCGTTCCCACTGAGACCCAACCTTCCGGCAGATGCGGCTGGATTGCCTCCGCCGCGGCTTCTTCCATAAAAAAAATCATCATGGGCGTGCCGAACACTTCCGGCATGCCGGGATGAAAATGCGCCACCGTCCAGTCG
>CAZIDA010000163.1:0-7396 GCA_964537865.1 uncultured Acidobacteriota bacterium | reverse complement strand
AAACGTCATGTATGCCGCTGCCGGATACGCAGTGGGAGAAGTGGCGGGGAAAACCTGGGATGACTTCGTTCGACAACGCCTATTTGAGCCGCTCGGAATGCGCGATTCGGACACGAGCGCCGTCGACGCTCAGCGGGCGCCGGACTTTGCGTCACCGCACACCGAGAAGAAGGACGGTTCGGTCGAGGTTATACCCTGGAAGAATATCGATAACGTCGCGCCGGCTGGGGCCATCAACTCCAGCGTTGCCGACATGGCCCACTGGATCATGTTTCAACTCCACGACGGAGTCTACGATGGGAAGCGCCTCATTTCAGAAAAGAACATGAAGGCGATGCACACGCCGCAAATTGTCGTTCCTCCGGGTGGAGAGATTCCGACGGTTTTCTTTCCTGACTCGATGCAGTTGAGCTATGGAATGGGTTGGTTCATCCAAGATTACCGGGGACATCAATTGATTCTCCATCCCGGTGACATCGACGGATTCTCCGCGCTGGTGGTCCTGATTCCAGAAATCCATACGGGTTACGTGGTGTTGATCAATCTCGGAGGCGGATCGTATCGGCAAGTGCTGGGATACCACATTGCCGATTCGCTCTTGCATCTCCCCGCCATCGATTGGAGCGCCCATTTCAAGACGCTTGAGGCGAAGCTCGCGGCGGAGCAGAAGAAGCAGGAAGAATCTTGGGAGTCGAAACGAAATCCCCATACGCATCCCTCGCGTGATTTGACGGCTTACACCGGGACGTATGAGAGCCGTCTTTACGGAAACGCACAGATTTCTCTTCACGATGGAAAACTCGCCGTGCACTTCAATTCCCTTGACTCATCACTGGACCACTTCCAGTACGATACCTTCGTCGCAAACCTGAGGGGGAAACAGCGGTTGACCTTCACTCTCGACGCCGATGGCAATGTGGCCTCCTTTCACGTGCTTGGGGCCAAGTTCGAACGCGTGAAAGAACCCGCTGTCACCGGTGGATATTGAGTGGAGCCGATTAAGCGATTTGGATATGGTTTTGAATCATCCGGCGGCAAATTCATTTTTCACAAGAGCCGCCAGAAGTTGAACGCACAGAAGGCGTCAAGGTCGTTCCTTGTGCAGCAAGTTGGCAGGATCTTGCCTTTTCAACAAGAATTTGGTTTGGGTAGCCCCGGCCGTTCCCGCCACGGCGGGCCGGGGGATTTTCTCCGCACGCGGGCAACAACCCCCGGCGTAAAAAACCGCCGGGGCTACCAGAACAAGATTACTTGCTGGCGGCCATCGGCCGCACTGTTTGATCCAAGGAGGATTTTCCAATGAAGAAGGCGTTGCTTTTTTTAGCTCTCATTCTATCAACCTGCGCCCTGGCGGGTGCGCAAATAGACAAGCCGCTCTTGATGCAGCAACCCACGTTGAACGCCGGTCATATCGTATTTGCCTACGGCGGACAGTTGTGGAGCGTCAGTCGAAACGGCGGCGATGCCTTGCAACTTACGAACGGCGCCGCGCGCAAATCGAACCCCAAATTTTCTCCGGACGGGAAGTGGATTGCCTTCACCGGTCAGTATGATGGAAACTTCAATGTGTACGTCATGCCTGCGGAAGGTGGGGAACCCCGCCAATTGACCTTCGCTCCGGGCCCGGATGTCGTCGAAGGCTGGACGCCTGACAGTCGACGCATTCTTTTCAAATCGCCGCGGCAGAGCTATTCCCCGCGCTACGAGCAACTCTACACGATCTCCCGCAGCGGCGGCTTCGAGCAGCCCTTACCGCTCCCCATGGGGTATCAGGGCTCTTATTCTGCCGACGGCACACACATCGCTTATACGCCGCTGCCGCGTGAATTGTTTTTCGTCGGTCTTCCTGACTTTATGCACGCGTTTTGGTCGCATTATCACGGCGGCTTGGCGCCTCAAGTCTGGATCGCCAATCTGGCGGACTCCAGCATCGTGAAAGTCCCGCACGAAAATGCCAGCGACTTCAACCCGATGTGGGTGGAAAACAAAATCTATTTCCTTTCGGCGCGGACCGAACCCATCACGCTCTACGCGTACGACACGGTTCGAAAGACGGTGGCGCAAGTCATCGAAAACCACGGCATGGACATGATGTCGGCCTCCGCGGGGCCCGGCGCCATTGTCTACGAACAGTTCGGCTCCTTGCACCTCTACGATCTTGCCAGCGGACTTGAGCACGAAGTGCATGTCAACATGATCGGGGACTTTCCCGAAGTTCGTCCGCACTTTGAGAAGGTGGCGGACCATGTTCTGAATGCCGGCATTTCTCCGACCGGCGCGCGGGCGGTATTTGAGGACCATGGAGAGATTTTGACGGTGCCCGCTGAAAAAGGCGATGTTCGTAACTTGACCCATTCCCCAGGGGTGGCGGATCGTTCGCCGGCTTGGTCGCCCGATGGGAAATGGATTGTGTATTTCTCTGACCGCTCCGGCGAGTATGCCTTACACATCAAAAGCCAGGATGGCCTGGGAACCGCTCGGTCAATCAGTCTGGGACATCCTCCCTCGTTTTACTTCCAGCCGGTGTGGTCGCCCGACAGCAACAAGATCGTGTACACGGATAACCGGTTGAATCTCTGGTATGTCGATCTTGACCACCCCACACCGGTGCGTGTGGATGCGGATACGTTCTTTTCGTTTTCTCGGGAGATGAATCCTACTTGGTCCCCCGACAGCCAGTGGATTGCCTACACCAAAGTGTTGACCAATCATTTGCGCGCTGTTTTCGTGTACTCGTTGTCAACCGGCAAATCCACGCAAATTTCAGACGGCATGAGCGACGCGGAATACGCTGCCTTCGACAAGAGCGGCAAGTATCTCTACTTCACCGCCAGCACGGATGTGGGACCATCGGCCAGCCCGCTCGACATGTCCAGCGATGGACACGAAGGAACTCGCAGCGTCTACGCAGTTGTATTACGCCAGGATCTTCCTTCTCCCTTGGCGCCCCAGAGTGACGAGGAAAAGGTCACAGCTTCCAAAAATGATGAGGGTGGCCGGACGACACCCCCAAGCAATGAAACACAGAAAAACCCTTCGCCGGTTCGAATCGATTTCGAGGGAATCAGCCAACGCATTTTGGGCTTGCCGATTCCTGCGGCCAACTATGCGGGCTTGAAGGCCGGCGTGGCGGGCGAAATTTTTCTCCTCAAGGCGCCTGCTCTCAATGAGGCGCTTATGAGTGGGGCGCCGATGAGTCTTCTCAAGTTCAGTTTCGCGACACGAAGCGTGACGCCCATGATGTCGGGAATCGAGGAATTTCACCTTTCATTCAATGGAGAGAAGTTCCTTTATCGTCAAGGGGAGCAGTGGGGAATCGCTTCGACAAAAATGCCGGTGAAACCCGGTGAAGGGCTTCTGAAGACAAGCTCCATGCAAGTCTGGGTGGTGCCTCAAGAGGAATGGAAACAGATGTACCACGAAGTGTGGCGGATCGAGCGGGATTTCTTCTACGCTTCCAACTACCACGGCCTGAATTTGAATGAAGCGGAGAAGGAGTACGCTCGTTTTCTTCCCGGCCTTGTGAGCCGCGAGGACCTGAATTACCTTTTCCTTGAAATGTTGGGAAAGCTCAGCGTGGGACACATGTTCGCCGGAGGCGGCGATATTCCGAAAGTGCCCACGGTCAACGTCGGTTTGCTCGGAGCTGACTATACCGTCCAGAATGACCGCTATCGTTTTGCGAGAATTTACAGCGGTGAGAATTGGAATCCACAACTTCGCGCCCCGCTCACGGAGCCCGGAGTGAACGTGAAGGTCGGCGATTACTTGCTGGCGGTGAACGGACGTGAATTGCACGGCACAGACAACATTTACAGCTTCTTCTTGAACACGGCGAACCAGCAGGTAGTTCTGAAGGTTGGGCCCAATCCGGACGGCGCCGACGCTCACGAAGTCACTGTGGTGCCCATCGGAGATGAAATTTCGCTGCGGCACGTCAACTGGATTTCCGACAACCTCCGCAAGGTGAACCAACAGAGCGATGGGAAGATTGCATACGTCTATTTACCGGACACCGGGGAAGGCGGCTTCCGAGCTTTTAACCGGTACTTTTTTAGTCAGGTCGGTAAATCAGGCGTGATCATTGACGATCGTTTCAACAGCGGCGGACAAGCGGCCGATTACATCATCGAATACTTGCAGCGCAAGCTTTGGAACTATTGGTACACGCCGCAGGGAGCGGTGTGGACCGAACCCGGCGAAGCCATCTTCGGCCCCAAGGCCATGCTCATTAATCAATACGCCGGCTCCGGCGGGGACTTGATTCCGAATTTCTTTCATCAGGTCGGCTTGGGTCCTTTGATTGGAGAACGGACATGGGGAGGCGAGGTTGGGATCACGGGGTATCCGGCGTTGATTGACGGAGGAATGGTCACGGCGCCGAGTCTCGCTTTCTTTACGACTGCCGGAAAGTGGGGAATCGAGAATGAGGGGGTTCCACCGGATATCGAAGTCGAAATGGATCCGCACGCTTGGCGGCATGGACACGACCCGCAATTGGAGAAGGCGGTGCAGGTGATTCTGGAAGAACTTAAGAAGCATCCGCTGCCGGAGCCTCACGTGCCGCCATTTCCGGATTACTACAAAACGCGCTGACCTGAGGAAGTTCAAGTGAAATGACCAGGAGCAAGACAATGGACCATGCGCCAAGGGACTTGGCGGATGGGATCAGACTGAGAGAGGGGAGGTTTCATTTTTATGAGGAAAGGACCCAAGCAGCATTCGAAATTTCATCTTGCCGGCGTCTTGTTGATGATCATCCTTGCAACTGCGATTGCTGTTGCCGCCGGCAGGGTTGCGGCGACGCTTGCGAGTTCCCCGTCGGCCGCTTCTTCCTTCGACGTCCTCATCCAGAACGGTCACATTTTGGATGGAACAGGTAATCCGTGGTATGCGGCCGATATTGGAATTCGAGGCGATCGCATCGCGGCGATCGGCGAGCTCACCGGGGCCTCGGCTCATCGTGTCATTGACGCCTCCGGATTAATTGTTTCGCCGGGTTTTATCGACATGTTGGGGCAATCGGAGGCGTCGTTGCTGATTGACAACCGCTCGCTCAGCAAGTTGTCTCAAGGAATTACCAGCGAGATTACCGGTGAGGGTGGGTCCATCGCTCCCCAGGATGACCTAACGTTGAAACCGCTGAAGCCGTTTCTGGATCATTATCATTTGACCGTGGATTGGACAACGCTGGACGGCTATTTTGCGCGACTGCAAAAAGGTGGAACGCCGCTCAATTTGGGCACCTATGTCGGCGCCGCGCAAGTGCGTGAAGCGGCGTTGGGCGATGTCGATCGCGCCCCTACGCCGGTCGAGTTGGACAAAATGAAAGCATTCGTGGCTCAGGCGATGCAAGAGGGAGCGCTGGGTGTCTCGACGGCGCTGATTTACCCGCCGGGAAGCTATGCGAAAACGGACGAGCTGATCGCGTTGGCGAAAGTGGCTGCACAGTACGGCGGAATTTACGCCACGCACATGCGCAGTGAAGGCCAGACCGAAAACGAGGCCCTCGATGAAGCCATCCGTATCGGTCGGGAGGCACATTTGCCGGTCCAGATCTTTCACCTGAAAGTGTCCGGGAAATCACGTTGGGGAGGGATGCCGCGCCTCGTGGCCAAGATTCAGACCGCGCGCGACTCCGGGTTGGAAATCACCGCCAACATGTATCCCTATCTGGCTGGCGCAACGGCGCTGGCTTCTTGCCTTCCCCCGTGGGTGGCTAACGGAGGGCCGGACAAATTGTTGGAGCGGTTGCGCGATCCTGCCGTCCGAAAACGAATTGCGCGCGAGATGACATCAGATCACCCCGACTGGGAGAATCTCTATTTCGACAGCGGCGGCCCCACGGGCGTCATGGTCTCGGGAGTCTTCAATCCAAAACTGAAGAAGTACAATGGAAAAACGATCGCCCAGATCGCGCAGGTGGAGAAGAAACCGCCTCTGGAAGCGCTCTTCGATTTTATCCTCGAGGATAAAGGCCAGACCGGCGCCCTCTACTTCATGGCCAACGAACGAGACCTTCAATACGGTTTGAAACAGCCTTGGACGAGCATCGGTCTGGATGCCAACGAGACGTCGCTCGATGGGCCCTTGTTCGAGCCGCATTCGCATCCCCGAGCCTGGGGATCGATGCCGCGATTCCTGGGTCACTATTCACGCGATCTTCACCTCTTGCCTCTGGCTGAAGCGATCCGCAAAATCACCTCACTTCCCGCGCAAGACGAGCGGCTGGTCGATCGCGGACTTCTGAAGCCCGGATATTTTGCCGACATCACCGTCTTTGATCCTAAGGCCATCAAAGACACAGCCACCTACGCCAATGCTAATCAGGTGTCGCGAGGCGTCGATTATGTTTTTGTCAATGGCAAGTTGGAGTATGACCGCGGCAAGCTGACCGGGATCTCGGCTGGTCGCCCCTTGCGGGGTGAAGGCTGGGAGAAATCAAAGTGAACGAGGGTCGTGGGAATTTGACGAAGACAAGCAGTTAACCACGAATCACGAGTTCATTGGGGAGAACTCTGTCGCTCCTTCGGAGCTTTTGGGATTTAGCGCGCCTGTTCTGGGGGCTCGCGCCCCAGGCTACTCAATGCCGCCGCTCCGCGGCTGGGTTGAGGCGGATTCGTAAAACTCTCATAAATATACCTGCTGTCGAAGTCAAATTCAGGAATCGATTCTTGGCTCGGCGCCTCAATCCGGCACAATGTGGGTTCCCGTTTTGCCTTCGAGGGCGTCGACGAGTTTTTCCGGAGAAGTGATGATGACGCGTTTTCCGCCCTGCTTAAGATAGGAAACGGCGGACTCAATCTTTGGTCCCATGCTGCCGGGAGCGAACTGTCCTTCATTAAGATATTTTTGCGCTTCGGAGACAGTCATCTGATCGACGGTTCGCTCATCGGGCTTTCGAAAGTTGATGAAAACCTTTTCGACGCCTGTGGAAATGAGCAGCAAATCGGCGGAGAGCTTCTGAGCCAGCAACGAGGAAGCGCGATCTTTATCGATGACCGCCTCCACGCCATACAACTGGCCGTCTTTTCGAACGACTGGAATTCCTCCTCCGCCGCAAGCAATCACGATGATTCCGCTATGAACGCATTTCCGAATGACTTCTTCCTCGATCAGTTCCAAGGGCAGGGGAGAGGGAACCACGCGCCGCCAGCCGCGCCCCACGTCTTCGACCACGTCCCATCGGCGCTCGACGCGGCGTCGCTGCGCTTCCGCCGGCGAATAAAACGGACCAATCGGTTTGGTGGGGTGATCAAAGGCCGGATCTTTTTCGTCGACGAGAACCTGCGTGATGACGGTTGCCACCGGTTTCGTGATATTTCTCTTGCGCAGCGCGTTTCCCAACACCTGCTGCAGCATGTATCCCATCCCGCCCTGCGTGTCGCTGTCGCAA
>CAZIDA010000162.1:0-7398 GCA_964537865.1 uncultured Acidobacteriota bacterium | reverse complement strand
GTCCTCGCCCACGGTGATGCCGCCATGGGTAGCCACGATCTTGACGTTCAGCCGGGCCTCCTCCAAATCCGGAAGAATTTTGATGACGTTCGCGGTGCTGGAAGTTCCTTGAACGATGACCGTGCCCATGGGTTTTTCCCCAATGCGGTAAGGCCGAATGATGTACGCGCCGCGGGCCGCTTCAAAATGAGAAGCGATTCCCAGCGCCTCGCGGTCGGGAATTTCGATGGCGGGCCGCGTGAGGTGCAACGCGATGACCGAGGCGTCCATCTTCAAGGCGGCACCCAGCACCGGCGCCACTTCGTTGTGTTCCCACGGGTGGAGATCGATACACCGTCCATCGGGGAAGAGCTGCGTCACACCGGGCGCAAGAATGCCGAAGTGCGTGCGCGAATCTTCCGCCGTTTCCGGCCCCGAATGGCTGGCGCACAAGATCACTTTGCCGACCTTGATTTGCGAGTCTTGCGAAAGTTGGCTGAACAACCGCATGGGACCGTACTTCAAATAGACGAACGATCCGTAGGTCGAGCAGGTGGCGTAAAATCCGTTGAATTCTTCGAAAGGTTTCTCGGAGAGATTGACGCACGCAATGCCGCACGTCATCCCGGAGTTTGTGAACTCGGTGATCTCTTGAGGCAGCAGCACGCCTTCCGGATTTCGCACGCGGTCGTACCAACCGTAACCTTTGACGTCGCCAAAATCTTTCGCGAAGCCGGAGATGTTGGTGGAGTCGGCCAAGTCCGCCGACATGGCCAGGAACAGCGGCCGTCCGTACTCTTTCTTGCACAGCGCGTTCACCCATGCGCCCCACTTCGCCCAGCCGGCGCGATTCGCCTCCTTCGATTGGGGCGGAAGAAAAAGCTCCTTGGGATAATTTCGATAGTCGTAGAGCCGCTCGTCGAAAATGGGATTTCGTTTGAGGTTGAGACGCAGGCCTTTGACTTCTTCCGGCACGCTCTCTCCGATTTCGACCAGGCGATCGGCCAGATAATCGACCAGCTTTTGATCGGAGCGGATAACGTCGGCGACCACCTTCAAGTTGTTTCGGAATTGCTCTTTGATGGCGGCGGCTTCTTTGGGCGCGGGTTGGCCGTAGCCGTCGAACTCCACGCCATATTTATCCATGAACTCCTTCTTGGTTTTCCAAAAAAGTTCGTGGTTCATGGGATGCGGCGAACCGTGCGATTTGTTGTCGTACTTCCAATAGCCGCGGCCTCTGCGGGTCTTGAACCAAATCATAGTGGGCACATGCGCGGAATTTTCCGAGAACATCGCTTCCAGAAACGGATCCACGATGCCTTTCCACTCGCTGCCTTGCGGAGTTCCGAAGACGCGCCAGCCGTATGGCTCGAACCAATCCACCGGCGTGCCGTGGACGACGGAGCTGGCGGGGCGATCGTCGATGCCAAAATCATTCCAATCGACGCAGAAGTAAAGATTGTCCAGACCCAATCCCCAGGCGGAGTTTTTTGATTCGTGCGCCGCGCCGGGAGTGAGACCGCCTTCGCCTTCGTAGAGAATCACCTTGACGCCTTCGGCGCCGGCGCGCTTCAACGCCGCCGCCTCACCGACCCCGGCGGGAATTCCGTGGCCGGAGGGTCCGGTGTTGAATTTCAGAAAAAGCGTTTTGCCTTCTTGCTCGGCATGTCCGGCCAGGCCTTTGTTGCGCCGGAAGCCCAACAGATCTTCCCAAGTCAGTTGGCGTTCTTGCGGATAAGGAACGGCGTATCTCGCGTCCCCGGTGCGATCAAACTTCGCCCGCAGCGCTTCGTTGAAAGTGGCCAATGTGCAGTAGGTGAGCGGCACCGTGTGGCCCGCGCCCAGAAGAAATCGATCGCCAAATCGTTTTTCGGGATGACGGATATCCCAGCGCATGAAGCCGCTCAAGAGAGTCGTCACCAACGCATGCGCCTTCGACCGCGAGCCGCCCGGATGCCCGCTCTGCCGATAGTTCAAAATGATGTCAATGAATTGATCGATGCAATCCTTGATTTTTTCCCAATGGGGAAAGAGACTCTCGAGTTCTTTCTGCTTTGAAGTCCTTAGATCCTCGGTCACCGTGGACATTGCTTCTCCGTGAAACTGCTTTGAAGTTTGATCGAGTCGGGCGAACGCGACATGATGCATTCGGCGGCGTCCCACTCCCTGCGCCGCTGCTCGGAACACTCACGAGCTAGGCCACGACAAAGCGCCACACGCAGCGGCCTGGCGTCTCAGCGCCCAAGCATTCACTCCACCCGATTCACGGGTGAATCATCGCTTTCGCGTGGTTGGTCCGACCTGCTAATAATTTCATTTTCAGCTAAAGAACGTCAAGGGAGAAAAGGATTGGGGATGGGGAAAAGAAGCTGCCGATATCCGAGCGCGAGATCAGCGCTATGGGAAAGCCTGCGAATTCACAAAGGTCGCTCGCTCGAATGCGGAAACAACGTCGAGCAATATCCGGCCCGGGCTTTTCGGCGAAGGAGATGCACTCCCTGCCCATTCAAGGAGGATTCATGGCCGGATCTTCATCCGGCCTTTTATCGCCGAAAGGCCCGCGTCGATTTACGCCGCTTTGGGCTTATTCATGAAGTCGAACGGATCGACGTGCTCTTCGGGTTTGGCTTCCCCCTTAAAATACTTCACCACCCACAACACAATCGCCAGGGCGATGAGCGTCAACGTCACGATGCCGAGCGCATTCCGGTACTGCAAAAAGCCAAATTCTCGAAAGTACTTAATAGGGAACGCCTCTTGGTCTGAGAAACCAAATGTGGCAATCTCCGTGTTTTTTGGAACGGCGAACACCAAATAGTCTTCCGAGGGTTTCTTCGGATCCCAAATGGCCGTCTGCATTTTGTACGAATTTGCGTTCGCGTCCATCAGCTTAGCGGTGTAAAAACCGGGCTGTTCGACCGCCAGCGGCTTTCCTTCGAAATGCATCGCCACCAATTCATTTTCAGGCTGAGTGATGATTCTCTGGCTCGGCAGGGACAACTCCGGCGTCGTGGTCATCTCGATCAGATGACCGTACAGCACCAATCCGGTGTACCGTGACACGTAATAAGACAACACTTCCCACCCCACCGCAAAAATAACTGCGAGGATGAGCGAAATGATGAAAAGCTTCTTCATGGCATCCTCCTGGTCTTGGAAAATCCATGGAACGCTCTCGCACAGTGGCGACAACTTCCGCCGCGCGGAGCCGGGCGGTCCACTGCAATGGGCGAAACTCGAGGTGGCAAAGCGAGAGTTAAAAAGGGACTCTCAGAGAGTGAGGCACGATCCGGGGGAGATGCAAATGGTGGCGCATGACCCATGCCATAAAAAGCCTCGTCGAACGACATCTCTTTCGCGGAAGACTCCCGCCCTTGAAGAAGGCCTGAAGCCGCCCGCGATCTTGTCGTTATCCTACCACATTCTGAAGAATCTGTTTCAAGTGTCTGAAGCGGCTTTCTCGCTCCCGCACAAATCGCTCGATGCCGTTCAACAGCCACTGCGGTGAGAGGTGCGCTTCTTCGAGGACCTCGTCGACCGTGCCGCCGGTTCTCCAACGGTTATCCCAGTCGGAACACATGGCGTATTCACGGGCCACGTCCGTCTTGATCCAGTCGCTCATGAGACGAAGCGCCCGGTTGGAGATGACCGTCGAGTCGATCCAGTCCGTATCCGACAGCACTTCCCGCTGGTAGGACAAATCCTGCAGGGCAAAGAGCTGCGGAGAGATGGCGGCCACAATCTTGACGTTCAACTTGGCTTCGTCGAGCTGCGGGAGAATCTTCAAGATGTTCGCCATGGTGGAGGTGCCTTGTACGATGACGGTTCCCATGGGCTTCAGGCCCAAGCGATACGGCCGGATTACGTATGCGCCGCGCGCCGCCTCCAGAAACGACGGAATGTCCAACGCCTCTCGATCCGGAATTTCGACGGGCGGTCGCGTGAGATGAAGAGCGATGATGGGGACGTTGGTTTTCATCCAAGCGCCCAGCACCGGAGCGACTTCGTTGTGTTCCCACGGATGCGCATCGATCACTTGCCCTTCCGGGAAAAGCTGCGTCACGCCGGGCTCGAAGATGCCGAAGTGCGTGCGGGAGTCATCGGCCGTCTCGGGGCCGGAGTGTCCGGCCACCCAAATCACCTTGCCCATCTTCAACTGTCCGTCCTGGGCCATCTGGCTAAACAGGCGCATCATGCCGTATTTCAAATACACGAAGGAACCGTAAGTGGAACACGTTCCGTAAAAGCCGTTGAATTCCTGGAAGGGATTTTCAGAAAAATTGACGGATGCCGCTCCCACCATGATTCCGGCGTTGACGTTCTCCGTGATCTCCTGCGGCAGGAGCACGCCTTCCGGATTTTTGTCGCGCGAATAGCGGCCGTAATTCTTCATGGCGCCAAAATCTTTGGCGAAGCCGGCGATGTTGGTTGATTCCGCCAGGTCCGCCGAGCAGGCCAAAAAGAGCGGGCGGTCGTACTTTTCGCGGCAATAGGAATTCACCCACGATCCCCATTTCGCAAAGCCGGCGCGGTTCGGCTCTCGGGCGCCCGGCTTGGCAAACAGTCCGCCCGGATAATTTTGATAGTTGGTCAACACCGGATCTTTCACCGGATTGTTGTCGGAATTCAGCCGGAACTTCGAAAGGGTCGAAGGGACGCTTTCGCCCAGCTCAATCAACCGGTCGGCAAGATAGTTGACCAATTTTTCGTCGCTGCGAATCACGTCCGCGACCCGTTTGAGATTGTTATGAAACTGCTGTCGCAGCGCGACCGGATCTTTAGGCGCCGGCAATCCGAATCCATCGAAGGTGACGTTGTATTTCTCCTGGAATCCCTTTTTCGTCTGCCAGAAGATCTCCGAGTTCAGGGGATGCATGGAGCCGTGAGACTTGTTGTCGTACAAAAGATACTCCCGGCCTTTTCGCGTCTTCATCCAAATGGCCGTGGGAACCTTGTGGGTGTTCTCTCCTTGCGCTTCCAGAATGGCCGTCGTCAGAGAGTTCCAATCGCTGCCGTTCTCGGCGTGGAAGGTGCGCCAGCCGTACGCGCTGAACCAAGTTTCCGGCGTGCCGTAAACGACCGAGCTGATGGGCTGTTCGTCGATTCCAAAATCGTTCCAATCGACGACGAAGTAAAGATTGTCGAGACCCAAGCCCCAAGCGGAGTTTTTCGTTTCGTGCGAAGCGCCGGGAGTCAACCCGCCCTCGCCTTCAAAGACCACCACCTTGACGCCTTCCGCGCCCGCACGTTTCAGCGCGAACGCTTCACCGGCAGCAGCGGTCATGCCGTGTCCGGAGGGACCGGTGTTGAATTTCAAGAAGAGTGTCTTGCCTTCCATCTCCGCGTGTCCGGAGAGCCCTTTGTTGCGACGAAAGCCCAACAGGTCTTCCCACGTCAACTGAAGCTCGGCGGCGTTCGGCGCCAGAAAATCCGGATTGTTCGTCCGCTCGTGCTTCGCGCGGAGGGCTTCGTTCAAAACCACCAAGGTGGTGTACACCAGCGGCACCGTGTGGCCGCCGCTCAAAATGAAGCGATCGCCAAATCGTTTTTCGGGATGTCGAATATCCCAACGCATGAATCCGCTCAACAGCGTGACCACGAGCGCGTGAACTTTGGAGCGCGAGCCGCCGGGATGGCCGCTCTGACGGTAATTCACAATGAGATCGATGTAGGTATCAATGCAGTCTTTCGTCTTTTCCCAATAAGCAAAATCGCGCGACAGGTCTTTGAGTCGACTGGAGGTGGTGTCCAGGGTTAACGTTGACATAAAGTCTCCTCGGTGCAGAAATTGCCCCTGAATGAGATCCGGGAATGGAAGTCGGGTGAATCTTCCGCGAGCATGGACTCGCGAAAGTTGATGGTGAGTTGCTGCAGGAGAGTATTGGATCCGAGCGGCGCGGTCGCTCATCTCGTGACCGATCGCGGCTCGCAGAGGCTAAGCCAATACTTTCTTCGTGACAAACTGTTCGACGCGGTCCATGGCCTTCTGTAAATTCTCCATGGAGTTGGCGTAAGAGAATCGGACGTAGCCCTCGCCGAACGCGCCGAACGACGTGCCCGCGAGCGAAGCCACGTGCGCTTCGTTCAACAGCCGATCCTCAAATTCTTTGGACGTCATGCCGGTCTTCTTGATGTTCGGGAAGACGTAAAACGCGCCCTTGGGCATGCGACAACTGAGACCTTCAATTTCGTTCAATCGTTTCACGATGAAATCGCGGCGGCGGCGGAATTCGGCCACCATCCGCTCCGCGCCGGATTGATCGCCTCTGAGCGCTTCCACGCCGGCAATCTGCGAGAACGAAGCGGTGCAGGACGTGGAATTGGTTTGAAGTTTGGCCACCAGCGCGGCCAGCTCGGCCGGCATCACGCCGTAGCCCATGCGCCACCCGGTCATGGCGTAGGTCTTCGAGAATCCGTCGAGGAGGATGGTCTTCTCCAGCATGCCCGGGAATTGGGTGATCGACTCCGGCCGTCCTTCAAACACAATGCGCGAATAAATTTCGTCGGAAAGAATCATCAGGTCGCGATCGCGGACGGCGTCGGCGATCGCTTTCAAATCTTCCTTCGGCAGCACGCCGCCGGTGGGATTTTGCGGCGAGTTCAAGATGATCAGCCGGGTCTTGTCGTTGATCTTCGCGAGCAACTCGTTCACATCAAACGCAAAATCGCGTTCTTCGCGAAGCTGGATGGGAACCGGCTTCCCGCCGATGAAATTGATCATCGATTCGTAAATGGGAAATCCGGGGTTCGGATAGATGACTTCGTCGCCTTCATCGATGAGCGCGAGAATCGGAAAAAAGATGATCGGCTTTCCACCGGGGACGACCACCACATTGCCGGCGTCCACCTTGATGTTGCGCGTCTTGGAAACATATTCGGCAATCGCCTCGCGCAGCGCCGGCTGCCCGCCGGAAGGACCGTAATGAGTCCAGTTGTCGTTGATCGCTTTGATGGCCGCGTCTTTGATGTTGCGCGGCGTGTCAAAATCCGGTTCTCCAATCTCCAGATGCACGACGTCGTGGCCCGTGGCTTCCAGCGCCTTGGCTCTCACCAACACTTCAAACGCGGTTTCCGTTCCGAGCCGGGACATTCTTTTTGCGAGTTTCATAACCGGTGGGCCTCTCTGTTAAAAGAAGATGTGCTTAAGATGACCGTTGTTCACGCGCCGCACTCTTCTTCGCCGAGATGGAGATGAGTATTCTGCCTTGCGGCGAAGGGAAACTGCCTGACAGCGGCAGGCGGCAAACACGCGCATAGAATAACATTTCTGTCCCGACGATTTCAATACGCGCCGGGGCCGAATTTGCGTTGATTTTATGCGGTTCCGCGATGCGGCAGAGGTTCTGGAATGACGTGGTGGATTGAATTCCTCAAGGTCGTCGTTCACGCTCCAACGAATTGGGGCGTCCAGCGTATGAA
>CAZIDA010000161.1:0-7410 GCA_964537865.1 uncultured Acidobacteriota bacterium | reverse complement strand
AGGACAAGATGCAGGGCATGATGAGTCAGAAGCAATCCGGGCAAATGAAATGCCAAGGTATGCAGAGCGCAACAAAGTGAGTTAAGAAACCGGGCTCGGATCAATTGAACCCGAAAGTGAGGGGGGGATGAATTCTCCCTTCCAACCCGGTCGATGCGATGGGGCGAGTCCAGCCGCCTCGTCATGGTGAAAAGAGCGTATCGACAACCTATGCGTGGAGTTAAACGATGATTAGGAAAATCTATGTATTGGCGGGAGCAATGGCGTTGCTCTTGGCGCACATACCGGCATGGGCCCAAGAAAAACCGGATGTCAAGCCGACCGAAGACCTAGTTTCGAGGAAGCTGATCGATCCTCCTCTTCCTTCGCTGCCTCATATCTTGCCGGCGAAGTATTCGGTTATGGGTGAGAGATTCAAGATCGATGAACCCAAGAGAGCCGCGGAAGCTTCTGAGAACACACCCATACGACTCGACGATTTGATCGCGGAGGCCCTGGCGAACAACCCGGAGATTCAAGCGGCCGAGCGGATGGTGGATGCCAAGCGCGCCGTGGCCCCGCAGCAACGCACGTTGCCCGATCCGACCATCTCGGGCGGATGGATGGGAAACATTGTTCCGCCCTTCTCCGTTCAGACCGGCGATCCCTCGAGCGCGCGAACTCTGTCCGTCTCTCAGGGCATCCCGTTTCCCGGAAAGCTGGCCCTTCGAGGGCGGATCGCCGACACAGAGGCGGATGCGACGCGTTGGAACGCCGAGCAGGTCAAACTAAAAGTCATCTCCAATCTGAAACAAGCCTATTACGACCTTTTCTTCATCGACAAATCCATCGAGATTGTCAACAAGGACAAGGATCTCCTGGAGAAACTCTCCAAGATTGCCGAGGCCCGCTACGCGGTCGGCAAAGGGATGCAGCAAGATGTCATTCGGTCGCAGGTGGAAATTTCGAGGTTGCTGGAGCGCCTCACGCTGCTCGATCAACGCAAAGGCGTTGCGGAAGCCATGATCCGCAATCTCCTCGACCGCCCTCCCGAGGCTCCTATCGGCGCGCCTGAAGAAGTCAAGAAAACAGAGGTTTCTTATCCCCTGTCGCAACTCGACGCGTTGGCGGAGGCCAATTCCCCGGAACTGAAATCGAAAGAACGTGAAATCGACAAAAACAAATTAGCGCTGAATCTGGCCCGCAAAAACTATTACCCGGATTTTGGGGTGGGATTCACCTACTACAACCGGCCGCAAATGCCGGAGATGTACGGAGTAAATGTTAGCGCGAAAGTGCCTTTGTACTTTTGGAAGAAGCAGCGCTACGGAGTTGAAGAGGCGGCCTCGCTCTTGGTGAATTCCCGAAGACAAACCGAGGTCACCAAAGCCGATCTTTTCTACCGAGTCAAGGACCAGTACTTGGCCATGAAAACCTCGGAACGCTTGATGGATTTGTACTCGAAGGCCATTGTGCCTCAGTCCACATTGGCGTTGGACTCCTCACTGGCAAGCTACCAGGTGGGAACGGTAGATTTTCTCTCCATGCTGACTAATTTCTTGACGGTGCTGGACTACGAGGTGAATTACTACCAGGAACTAACCAATTTTCAGATCGCTCTCGCGCGCCTCGAGCCGCTGGTGGGAGTGGAGCTGACCAAATGAAAGGAATGGCTATGAGAATACCAATGAGCAAGCGCACCGTTCTCTACGGCGCCCTACTATTTGTTCTTGGGGCCCTGACCGGAGGCGCTATCGCCTATCACCATGAAATCCGCGAGCGCTTCGCCAATATGTTTCGGAATGGCCCTCCCCCATCGCAACAGCCGGCCTCACAAGCAGCTCAGCCCATGGCGGGAATGGAAGGGATGGCCATGCCGCAGCAAGGTGGGGATCAGATGAAGGGGATGGCCATGCCCCAGCAAGGCGGAGATCAGATGAAGGGGATGGCCATGCCCCAGCAGGAAAACGGTCAAACATCGATGGAGAACATGCAAAACATGGCGCCGGGGACGGTGATGCTGAACCCCGCCACCCAACAATTGATCGGCGTGCGTTACACGGAAGTGCGTCGTGCGGAGATGAAACGCACCATCCGCACCGTGGGCATCGTGCAGATGGATGACACCAAGATCTCCCGCGTTCACGTCAAGGTCTCCGGATGGATCGAAAAAGTCTTCCTCGATTACGTCGGTAAGCTGGTCAAGAAGGGGCAGCCGCTTTTCACTCTCTACAGTCCAGACCTCGTATCCACCGAGCAGGAGTACTTGATTGCGAAGAAAGGCCAGGAGTATCTCTCCAAAGCGCCCTATTCCGATGTCTCCTCGGGAGCGGACTCTCTCCTTCGCGCCACGCGCGACCGTCTCCGGCTGTGGGATATCACCGACGCTCAGATTCGCACGCTCGAAGAGACGGGCAAAGCTGAGCGCACGATGACGCTCTACTCGCCCATCGATGGGTTCGTCATGAGCCGAAACGCTTACCAGCAAACCTATGTGAGGCCGGAAACCGACCTTTATGATATCGCGGACCTTTCCACCATCTGGGTCTATGTGGACATTTATGAGTACGAAGCCCCTTATGTGCACATCGGACAAGCCGCCAAGATGCAATTGAGTTACTTTCCGGGCAAGACTTATCGGGGTGTTGTGGACTACGTTTACCCCACACTCGATCCGGCGACTCGGACGATCAAAGTGCGGTTGCAGTTTGCAAATCCGGGCTTTGAACTGAGGCCGAGCATGTACGCCGACGTGGAACTCAACATTGATTACGGGATGCAGACGCTGGTTCCCAGTGAAGCGGTGCTGAATTCGGGAACGCGCCAAGTGGTCTTCATCGCCAAGCCGGGTGGTTACTTCGAACCCCGCGAGATCAAGGTGGGCAGTCAGTTTAACGGCCAGTACGCGGTGCTGGCCGGGCTGAAGCCCGGAGAGAAGATCGTCGCCTCCGGAAACTTTCTGATCGATTCGGAGAGCCGCTTGGGAGCGGCCATGCAAGGCATGATGGCTGGGATGCCGGGCATGTCTTCAAACAAGAAATGAGGTTCTGATGCGCGCTAAGACCATTGTTGCTGGGATCGTGGCAGTGGCCGTCATCCTTGTTGCCCTGGGCGGCGCCTGGTATCTCACCCACACGCGACCGCCGAAATATTGCCAGCTTTCAGGGCGTCCCATCCGTCCGCACATGCTCACGACGGTCAGGATTGGCGGCAAAACAATGTACGCCTGTTGCGCCCGCTGCGCATTGACGTACGAACAGCAGACGGGCACACCAGTCACAATTGTTCGGGTGACCGACTACCTCTCCGGCAGGGAGATCGACGCCAAGAAAGCGTATTTCGCCGACGGCAGCCAGGTCGAGCCTTGCTGCGTTCCGGCCGCGGGGCGGGAGGAAGGACGAACCACCTACATTCGAATGTTCGACCGTTGCTTCCCGAGCCTCATTGCTTTTGCCGATCAAAACGACGCTCGCGCGTTTGTGGAGCAACACGGCGGCACAGTAACCACATTAAACGAACTCGAAAAACAAGCGAAATCCAAAATCCCGGGGGCCAAGCATGATTGAAAAAGTGATTGCCTGGAGTGCGAAAAACAAATTCTACATTTTCCTGGTGGTTTTCTTCGCCGTGGCGGCCGGTCTGTGGGCCCTGAAGAACACGCCTCTCGACGCTATCCCGGATCTTTCGGACGTGCAGGTGATCGTATTCTCCGAATGGCAGGGTCGCAGCCCGGATCTGGTGGAAGACCAGGTCACTTACCCCATCGTCACGGCCCTGATTTCCGCACCCCATGTCAAGGTCGTGCGCGGCTATTCTTTCTTCGGGCTGTCGTTTGTCTATGTGATCTTCGAGGATGGAACAGATCTCTACTGGGCGCGGTCACGCGTGGTGGAGTACATGCAGGGTGTGCAAGGCAATCTTCCCGCAGGGGTTACTCCTACGCTCGGCCCGGACGCCACTGGTGTCGGATGGGCGTACATGTACGCGCTCGTCGATCACAGCGGAAAATATGATCTGTCTCAACTCCGGACCTTGCAAGACTGGTACGTGCAGTACTGGCTGCGAGCGGTGCCGGGTGTCGCCGAAGTGGCTAGTGTCGGCGGCTTTGTCAAACAGTACCAAGTGGAAATCAATCCCGACACGCTGCTGGCCTACCACCTCCCGATCAACAAAGTGATCGGCGCCATTCGCCGCAGCAACAACGATGTCGGGGGGCGGGTGGTGGAATATACGGGTCGGGAATACATGGTTCGCGGACTGGGCTATATCAAACGAGTGGAGGACCTCAAAAAAGTCGTCGTGGGAACCAACGGTGACGGCACCCCGATCTACTTGCGTGATGTGGCCGACGTCCATCTGGGACCTGATATGCGGCGCGGCGTGGCGGATCTCAACGGCCAGGGACAGGTGGCGGGTGGGATTGTGGTGGTACGCTATGGCGTCAACACACTGAACGTCCTCAAGCAGGTCAAGCAAAGAGTCGCCGAGATCAACCACGGCGAGCTGCCGAAGGGTGTCGAGATTGTGCCGGTCTACGATCGTTCCGATCTCATCGAACGCTCGGTGGCCACGTTGAAGGAGAAACTGCTGGAGGAGATGATCATCGTCAGCTTGGTCTGCCTGCTCTTCCTCTTCCACGTCCGCAGCGCGCTGGTCGCCATTCTTACCTTGCCCGTCGCCATTCTGATGATGTTCCTGGCGATGTACTACATCCATTTGAGTTCGAACATCATGTCGCTGGGCGGGATTGCGATTGCCATTGGAGCAATGGTGGACGGGGCCATCGTGATGATTGAGAACGCGCACAAGCGGCTCGAAAAATGGGAGCACGAGGGACGGCCGGGAAGCCGCGACTCCGTCGTAATCGAGGCCGCCAAGGAAGTTGGAAAGCCCCTTTTCTTTTCTTTGCTGATTATTGCCGTATCTTTTATTCCCGTCTTTTCGCTTCAGGCCCAGGAAGGAAGATTGTTTAAGCCCCTGGCGTACACTAAAACGTTCTCCATGTTTTTTGCGTCGCTGCTTTCCGTGACCCTGGTTCCGGTGCTGATGCTCCTCTTCATTCGTGGAAAAATCGCTCCCGAAACGAAGAATCCTATCAACCGTGTCCTCATCTGGGTGTATGAGCCCTTTGTTCACCTGGCACTGCGCTTCCCGAAGACAGTGCTGCTGCTGGCGCTGGCCACCTTGGCCGTGACGGTGGCGCCATTCATGAGACTGGGGTCCGAATTCATGCCGCCTCTCTACGAGGGCAGCCTGCTTTACATGCCGTCCGGGCTTCCGGGCATGTCCATTACCAAGGCTGCGGAAGTCACGCAACTCGAAGACAAGATCATTAAGCAATTTCCCGAAGTGGTGTCCGTCTTTGGAAAAGGTGGCCGGGCTCGCACTTCCACCGATCCAGCCCCGCTCGAAATGGGTGAGGCCACGATTACCTTAAAGCCGCAGAGTCAGTGGCCGAAAGGAATGACCCCGGACAAGCTCGTAAACCAGATGGACAACGCTATCAAGATCCCCGGCCTTTCGAACTCCTGGACGATGCCCATCAAAGGCCGCACAGACATGCTCTCCACAGGCATTCGCACCCCGATTGGCATCAAGATCTTTGGTCCTGACCTCAGCGTCACCCAATCCATCGGCGAACAAATTGAGGATGCGCTGCGCAACCTCCCGGGCACTCGGAACGTTTACGCCGAGCGGGTGGTCAGCGGTTACTACGAAGACTTCAAGATTGATCGGGATGCCGTCGCAAGATACGGCCTGACGGTAGAGGACGTTGAGGATGTCATCGAAACGGCCATCGGCGGCAAGAACATCAGCACCACCGTCGAAGGACGCGAGCGTTTCCCGGTCAACGTCCGGTATCTCCGCGATTATCGGACCGACCCGCAGGCGCTCGATCGGGTGCTGGTGGCGACACCGAGCGGCGCCCAAGTGCCCATCACCCAGCTTGCCAAAATCAACCTCACCATGGGAGCGCCCGTGATCAAGAGCGAAGACGCCCAGTTGGTGGGATACGTCTATGTCGATATCGCCGGGGTGGACATTGGAACCTATGTGCGACGAGCGATGCAGGCTGTCCAGCAAAAAGTCACTATCCCTCCAGGCTACCATCTGGAATGGAGCGGACAATGGGAATACATGCAGGAGGCGAAAAAGACGCTGATTTACGTCGTGCCCCTGACGTTGCTCATCATCCTGGTCCTGCTGTACTCGAACTTTAAGTCCGTCGCCAAAACGCTGATTGTCATGCTCTCCGTTCCCTTCGCCCTGGTGGGCGGCATCTGGCTGCTGTACTTGCTTGGGTACAACACCAGCGTGGCGGTTTGGGTGGGTTTTATCGCGCTGGCCGGCGTGGCGGCAGAAACCGGTGTGGTCATGATCGTGTATCTCGACGAAGTCTACGACCGGCGCAAGGAGGAGGGAACCATGGTCACGGCCAAGGACCTCTACGACGGCATCATTGAAGGCGCGGTCATGCGCGTGCGGCCGAAGATGATGACAGTCACGGCCATCATGGCCGGATTGCTGCCCATCATGTGGAGCCAAGGCACCGGCGCAGATGTCATGAAGCGCATCGCCGCCCCTATGGTGGGAGGCATGGTGACCTCAACGATTCTGACCCTGATCGTCATTCCCGTGATCTACGAAATGTGGCGCAGTTGGCAGATGCGACACATGAAGCAGACTGCCACAGAGTCCTCGCCATCGGCGCCGAACCATTAATCCCTTTTGGGGAACATAGGAGGAGATATCAGCATGAAAGATCGCGACAACGAACTTCATCTTCATTCGAGAATTTCGGTCTGGGCATTGGTTATAGGCTGCATGGCGATAAGCCTGTTCATCACCCCCACCGCCGCCCAGTCGGCGTCAACCTATACTCTGAAGGTCAAACACCGCCATGTCGTTGGAAATTGTTCTGGAGAACTTACCTTCGATAACACGGGGGTTCGTTATCGGACCAACGACGCCAAGGATGCCCGACGATGGACCTTCGATGACGTTCAGCAAATTCAGTTTCTCAGCGACAGTCGCTTGAACATCATCACGTACCACAATTCTCGGCAGCGCTTAGGCGGCGATCGAATCTTCAAGTTCGAAATTTTGAACCGAACCGTGCCTGCCGGGCTGATCCAATTCGTCCGCGCTCATTTCTCAAAACCTATTTCTGATCGGATCGCTTCAGCGCAAGTTCAGGGGCTTTTCGAAATCCCCGTCAAGCACCTGCACCGCGTCGGTGGCGATGAAGGACGTCTGATCATTCGCGAGAACGGCGTTGTTTATGTTTCCAAGGAGCCCGGTGAGTCGCGGACCTGGCGCTATTCCGATCTCCAAAGCGTGGGATCCTCGGGCCCCTACGATCTGCGTCTCGGAACGTATGAAAAAGGTCCGCTGCAATACGGGGACACGAAGGAATTTCGCTTTCAGTTG
>CAZIDA010000160.1:0-7414 GCA_964537865.1 uncultured Acidobacteriota bacterium | reverse complement strand
GTCTCAGTCCACGCCACTCGATTGCATCCATCATCCAACCGTATGTCGAACAAAGACTCATCCGCCACGTCTGCCTTGCCGGAAGCCTCGCACTCGATTGTGATCGTCGACGATGAAGAGGAGAGTCTCGCCGCCATGACGCGGGCGCTTTCAAAGGTCGGCTATACGATCGTGACTTTCCATGACGGCAACGCGGCCCTCGATCATCCCGATCAATTGTCGCGGGCGGATTTGGTTATCACCGATCTTAAAATGCCCGGCGCCGACGGACTGGCGGTCTTAAACAAAGTCAAAGAAATTAGTCCAGAGACCGGCGTCCTCATGGTGACGGCGTTTGGGACGGTCGAGACGGCGGTTTCGGCGATGCAGGCGGGCGCGGACGATTTCGTCCTGAAGCCGCTGGACCTGTTCGAGCTGCGCCTTCGCGTCAAACGAATTCTGGAGCGCAACGAGCTGGCGAACGAAATCCGCCGCTTGCGACAGCGCCTCGATGAGCGATATGGTTTCGGCAACATCATCTCCAAGTCCGCCGCCATGCAACGAGTGTTCGAGCAAGTCGTGGCAGTGGCGCCGACGCGCTCCACGGTGTTGATTACCGGGGAAAGCGGAACCGGCAAGGAGATGATCGCAAACGCCATTCATCAAAACAGCCCGCGTCGCGCCGCCCGATTCATGCCGCTTCATTGCGCCGCGCTGGCGCCGAGCCTTTTGGAGAGCGAACTTTTCGGTCACGAGAAAGGTGCTTTCACCGGGGCCACCGAGCGACGCGTTGGAAAATTGGAATTGGCCAACGGCGGAACGCTTTTTCTGGATGAGATCGGCGAAATGTCCGCGGACTTGCAGGTAAAACTGCTGCGGTTTTTGGAATTGCGCGAAATTATGCGCGTTGGCGGGAGCGACACGATTTCGCTGGACGTGCGCTTGGTGGCCGCCACGCATCGCGATTTGGAACAGGCCGTCGCTGCCGAGCAGTTCCGATCCGATCTCTTCTATCGCCTCAAGGTGATCTCGATCGTTCTTCCGCCGCTGCGCGAGCGCAAGGAAGATATTCCACTTCTGATTCATGAGTTCATCAAACAGTTCAACGCCGAACACGAGCGGCACGTTGAAGGCGTCAGCGCCGAAGCGCTCGATTTTTTGCTCCGCTTCGAGTGGCCGGGGAATATCCGTGAGCTGAGAAACATCGTGGAAAATCTGGTGGTGTTTGCCCGTTCCAAGATGATCGACGTGGATGATCTTTCGACGGAATTATTTGCCGAGGAAAAAAGATCGTCGGCGTCGTTGGGCGTAATGCCGATGGCGGAATTGGAGCGTAAGGCGATTCTGGAATCGCTGGACCGCAACGAAGGAAACCGATTGAAGACCGCTCTGGAATTAGGCATCGGTCTGCGCACGCTGCAACGCAAGTTGAAAGAATACGGGCTGGGAAAGAGTTGACTATGCGAACCGCGGTGGTGTTGAGCGGCGGAGGCGCCAAGGGCGCTTACGAAGCCGGAGTTTTGAAGGCGCTGGAAGACAACCACGTCCAAGTGGATTTGGTGATCGGGACGTCGGCCGGCGCGCTGAACGCGCTTCTGTACGCGCTCGGCCAGACCGATCGACTTTATAACGGACAAGGCACGGGCCTTTGGCAGCGCCTCGGCAAGAAGAGCATTCTTCGCGAAGGATTACTGTCGACGTTTTACTCCCGCGTGGTCAGTTGGAAATTGGCGGCGCTCGCCGTCATGGTTTCGCTGATGAACCTGCTGTTCTTTGCGCTCGGCTTCTCATTGGCTTTCGGCACGGGACGATATCTCAGCTTCCGGCGGCAGGAATTCTCAAAGGCCATCGATGCCCTGAGCAACAACTATTTCATGGGCATCGTCTATGGCTCCCTCGTTTTGATCGCTGTCTTATTCTTCGAATATTTGTTCATGGGGAGCGTGCTCCACACGGTGTACCGCTGGCTGAAGATCAAGCTGGGGATTTCGGCGATCAATGAGGAATCGCTGGGACACTTGAGATCCGCGGCTCGAAGAATCCCTCGCCTCACCAAAAGAATCCTCACGAAGTCGTTGCGTCTTCCGGTCGACGTGCTCGACCCGGATCGTCTGGTGGAAAGTATTCGCCAGGTGGAGCCTCCGGCCTATTTTTCATCGGCGCCTATGGAGCGATTGCTGCGCGAAGAGATTCAGAAGGTTCTGGAAGAGAACAAAGTGACGGCCACCGCCACGGAGGCTTCCGACTTGGGTCTGGTGACCACGACGTGGCTGCAGTCGCGACTGAACGCCGGCGATGCGGGCTTTCGCGGACTCATGATTACGGCCACGGATCTGAACGCCAAGACGGAATGCTTGTTCTACGGCCTCCGCGATGAATACCGCCGTGCGCTGACGGCTCAGCGACTGAAGCGATACGATCTGTCGACCAGCGAGCAATACATTCATTCGCTCTTCATCGATCACAACGGACCGGACTACGTCGATTTGTTTTTCGAAGAGAACGGCAGGCTCTTGTTCGACGCGCTGATGGCGTCCACCTCCATCATCGGAGTTTTTCCGCCGCGACGCATCAAGCTTCCGGCGAAAGGCTATTGGCGATCGGTCGAGCCGCCGCACACGTTTGTCGACGGCGGCTTCGGCAACAACACGCCCATCCGCGACGCTATCGAAGCCGGCGCGACCCATTTGATCGTCGTCCACGTGGAGCCGAAGAATGTGGTCGAGCCGTTGAGTAATCCCGAAGAGTTGAACGGAACTCTGCAGTGTCTTCTGAGGACGGTCGAGACAGTGCTTGACACCACGGTCGACGACGATTACCGCTATTACGAGCTGTGGAACAAGTACGCTCCCAAAGAGCAGCGCGTGAAGCTGTCGATTATCCAACCGAAGTCATCGCTGTGCGTTTCGACTTTGGATTTTGACGGGGGAATATCGGCCAACGGCTCGCAGGTTCCTTTAAGCACAGCGTGCGCTCGCGGCTACTCCGATGCGCTCAGGCAGTTCATTTATACGCGCTGGCCGGAGTGGAAAGATGAAGCGGCGCTGAGCGCACCCTCTCGATGAGCGCAGTTTGCGGAATTCGCCAAGGAGCGGTCGAACCTCGGATACCAAATCAAGTGCGCCTATCCACTGCTGCTGCCATCCCAGCGCATGAGAATTGGTGGCCGGTCCCGATTCATCGGGGTCCGCCGCGGCGGATAGCCTAAGGCGTGAGCCTGAGGAGAAGAATGCAATTTGAATGTGCGAGACCGACCCTGCCATTGAGGGCAGTTGGATTGGACACAGCCCCGATTCATCGGGGCGGTATAGTCGTAGCCTGAGGCGTCAGCCTCAGGAGACGCGGTTTGTTTTGGCGACCAAGTCCGCCTTGGCGGACGACATAAGGCTTCAGGAATGGGTCTGATGGCCGGTCAGCCCCGATTTATCGGGGCGAATGAATATTCTGGCGCTGAGATGGCTGCAGCAGCGCACACGCAATGGCACGAAATCATGTCTGGCAGTGGGATGCTCTCGGCTTGAGGCGGGGAGCATCCCGGACCTCCGGGGTACTGAAATTCCCTCGGGGTCCGGGATTCGCATGAAAGCAGCGAATCCCGGCTACCCGAGCTTCAAACCATTCTTCAGCGCCCAATTACCTCATGACGGATATTGCGAATTCCCGTATAATCTCGGTCGGCAGGTCGAGATGATCGCTGCGGTTGCGCCATGCGCGGCCGGAGAGGAAAGTCCGAACTCCGCAGGGCAGTGTGCCACGTAACGCGTGGGCGTTTCTTCGCGCCGGTTTCTTCAAGGGGATCCCTGAAGGCATTGGAGCGGATGGGACGACGGAAAGCGCCACAGAAAATACACCGCTCCGATTCGTCGGAGCAAGGGTGAAAAGGTGCGGTAAGAGCGCACCGCGTCGCCGGCAACGGAGACGGCAGGGCAAGCCCCACACGGAGCAAGACCAAATAGGCTCCGCCTTCGACTTCGGTTGAAAAGAACGGCCCGTTCGGATTTCCGTCGCAAGATGGAAGGGCGGAGCGGGTAGGTCGCTGGAGTCCGTCAGCGATGGCGGACCTAGAGGAATGATCATCATTTCGCGGGAGCGGGCCTTCGGTCTTGTTTGCGCGAAAAACAGAATTCGGCTTATCGGCCTGCCAATTTCTCTTCGCACGCTTTTTCTTTCCAATCCCCGCTTGATTTTCAAATTCGAATCTGTATAATTTCGCCAACTAGTTATGGCGAGCCAACATTTTCCCCGGCTCGTCGATGGACGATTGATTTGAGGACCTGTCATTAGGTTTTCTTGCGTGGTTGAAGTATTTCATTCCAAATCGGCTTTTCATGATTTGGAAAAATCTTAGCAAACGGGCTTAATCGAGATGATTCGACGCTGTGGAAAAGCTGTCCTGTTTGTCTTTTGTGTCATGAGTTGGTGCGGCCTCGCCATGGCGGCATCGGCTCAGAAGACGATCAAGCATAAAACTCCTTCCCGAAGATCGCATCATTCCACGAAGAAGAATTCAGTAAGGCCGGTTAAGGTGGAACCGCGGATTCATGTGGTGAAGCCGGGCGATTCGCTTTACGAGATTGCGCGAGCCGGCCACACGACGGTTCGCGAATTGAAATCGGTCAATCGGCTTCGGACAAACCGGTTGCGGATTGGACAGCGTCTGCGCGTGCCCGAGTCTCACGTCTCGATTGCGAATCGCGAGAAGCGAAAGTCGCGAGCCGGGGCGAAAAGTGAGATTGCCGAGCCGGCCGCATCGATGCCGACCGAAAGCGAGAATGGCGATGGGCCGGCCCCGGTTCCTGCTCCGAACATCACGATGCGCTCGGCGGAAAGCCTTTCCGGCGATTCAACCTCTGAGGCTGAAGACTCCGAGTCCTTGAATGTTCGAATGCAGTTGGTTCAAGCGGGATTGGATTTCTTGGGCGTGCCGTACCGATGGAAAGGCGTCTCGGAGCGTCGCGGCGTCGATTGCTCGGGGCTGGTGATGACGCTGTTCGACAAATTCAACATCGAACTGCCGCATTCGGCGCGTGAACAATTCAAATTGGGAGAGAAAGTCGCCCGAACGGAATTGGCCATCGGCGATCTGGTCTTCTTCTCCACCCGCGGCAAGATTCCCACACACGTCGGGATTTACATCGGCGATAATCGGTTCTTGCACGCGGCGTCGCGGGCCCGGCAGGTGATCATCAGCAACCTCAGCCAATCCTGGTATCGGAAAAGATATTTGGGCGCGCGGCGCATGGAGGACCTTTGGAAGGATGATTCCAAGACAGCGCCGGCAAAAGGGAATTGATCAAAGGATCTTCTTCGGCAGGCGAGAACAGCAAATCCAGAAACGCCGCCGAGCGAACGCTCGGTTTTTTAATGTCACATTCTCTCCGGAACTTCAATCCCCAACAACTGAAGCGCCTTCTCCAAAGTCTCCATTACCACGGCGACCACCAAAAGCAGAAATTCTTTTCGCTCCGGATCAGGCTCCGGAAGGATACGATGTTTGTGGTAGAAATTGTTGAAGGATTGCGCCAGGGCGAAAGCATACTTCGCCATGGTTGCGGGCTCTCGCGATGCGACCGCTTGAGCGGCAGTAACGCTTAATTGTGAAGCCGGCAGGACGAGCCGCCACAACTCGTCGTTCTCCGCTCCAGAAAGAAACTTTTCGAAACGGCGAGCGCCCGCCGAAGCGCGCAGCGATTCCAGATTGAAGTCGGGTCTTTCTTCAGCGTATTTTCTAAGGATGTTTTCTGACCGGACGACGGCATACTGAATGTACGGTCCGCTCTCACCTTCAAAACTCAGCGCTTCGTCAAAGTCGAACGCGATCACCGAATGCAGCGTGTACTTGAGCAGAAAGTACCTTAACCCTCCAACGGCAATCTGGCGCGCAATCTTCTTCTGTTCGGCCGGCGGAAGATCGGTGTGCCGCTTCTCGACCTCGACCCGGGCTTTCGAGATCAGCGTGTCGATGAGATCGTCCGCCTTGACGCCCAGTCCCTTGCGCCCCGCAACTTCGACGTACGGACGCTTGCGATCTTCCTCCGACAGCTCGATTCCCAGGTCGGCGCAGCATTTCGGAGAGAGCGCCACCATTTCGTAATCAAAATGAACGGATCGGTCGGCCTCTTCGTTGAATCCCAAGGCGCGCAGTCCTTGAGCAACGATGTTCTGCAAATACGATTGCCGCACGTCGATCACGTTGAAAACTTCGTGTCCGGCGCCGAACTTCGGCGCGGGTTTGGAAGAAGAAACCGGCGCCGAGGCCGACATCCAAATCACGTGACCGTCCGGATAAGTGTGAAATTCCCGGTAAAAGAAATCCTTGCCGAGAAGTCCGAACTTCCATAGTTGATAGGCGATGTCCTTGCCGACATACGTGACCGTGCCGTTGGAGCGAACGATGATCTTGTCTTGATCGAACTCTTCGGATTCCTCTTTCCGCTCCTTCACATCGCTGCCTGACTCGACGGGCTTCATCACCCAACATCCGGTGTTCTTGCCCTCACTTTCCAGGACGACGGCGCCGCGCGCCTGGAGTTGCGTGAAAGCGCTCTCCCAAAACTTCAGGCGAAGGATGTCGCTCTCGCGCGGCATCACGTCGTATTGCACGTTGATGCGTTCCATGGTGGCGATGTGGGCTTGAACAACCGTCATCGCGATCAGCTCCGCCAAGGCGGCCGTTTCGTTGTCTCCCTGTTCGATCTGATGAAGTGTTTCGGCGCGCAGAGCCAGGCGCGAGCGATCCTCTTCGTAGAATTGAGAGACACGGGCGTAAAGGTCCCAACAATAGAAATCGAACTTCACACTCGGATCGCGGATTAAATCATCAATTTGACGGCGAGACAGCTTCTCCAAATGCTGAAACCCCACCACCACGTCAGCCACCTGAACGCCGGTGTTGTCGATGTAATTTTGAACTTCGACGGCGCGCCCCGCCGAACGAAGGAGCCGAACAAAGCTGTCTCCGAGGACGGCGTTTCTCAGATGCCCGATGTGCGCGGCCTTGTTGGGATTGATGTTGGTGTGTTCAACGATGACTTTGCCTTTGACGCTCGGCTCAGCAGATTCAGAAACTCCGGCGGCAAGCTGAGAAAAATATTGGCTGCGATTCACTCGCAGGTTGACGTATCCGGCGCCGGCCACTTCGGCTTTCTCGATTCCTTCCAGGGCGCCGATCTTCTCGACGATTTCTTGAGCGATGGCGCGAGGCGATTTCTTGAGACGCTTCGCCAGATCAAAGGCAAGCGGCAAAGCAAACTCGCCGAACTCCACCTTCGGCGGAATCTCGAGCTTCAATTCCAGACCCTCGATGCCGTATTGGGCCCTGAGGAATTCCGCGAGATGATTTCGGATTTGTTGTTGAAGATGCCGATACATGCGATGGGCTCCAAAAGCGACGCATTATAACTTAGCGCCCGCGGCCCCGCAATGCGAATGAATC
>CAZIDA010000159.1:0-7452 GCA_964537865.1 uncultured Acidobacteriota bacterium | reverse complement strand
GATGGAAATCGACGCTGATGTACGCGGTCCCGGCGGAGAAATGCGACGGCTCGATGTTGCTGACGGTTCCGTAGGGCGGCAATCCCGTAATATTCGCCGGGACGTTTTCCCAATGCGCCCCGCCGTCGCGCGTGACATGCACTAAGCCGTCATTCGATCCCGCCCAGATGACGCCCGCTTTCACCGGCGATTCGGCGATGGCGAACAGCGTGCCCCAGTATTCGACGCCGAGATTGTCGGGCGTCAAGCCGCCGGAACTTTTCATGTGAGCGCGATCGTTGAGCGTGAGGTCGGGGCTGATGACGGTCCAGTTTTGGCCGCCGTCGGTGGTGCGGTGAACGTACTGGCTGCCGACGTACACGGTGTTGTGATCATGCGGCGAGATGGCGATGGTAAGCGTCCAGTTCCAACGGTACTTCAACACGTCGGCCGGGGAGTCGAGCGATTTCTCCGGCCACGGACTGACCGATCTCGTTTGTCCGGTGCGCAGATCGAAGCGCTCGACCATGCCCGAATAGCAGGTTCCCCAAACGATGTTGTTGTCGACCGGGTCGGGATAGGTGAACCCGGACTCGCATCCCGCGGTCGTCGACCAGATGCTGGACGGAATGCGTCCGCCGGTGCGGCTGTTGCTGGGACCGCGCACCGATTCGTCGTCCTGCATGTTGCCGTAGAGGTTGTAAGGAATCTGATGGTCCACCGCGACGTGATACATCTGCGCGATCGGCAGCACCACGTGGTTCCAGGATTTGCCGTGGTTGGTGGTGATCATGACACCGCCGTCAAAGCCGATCATCATGCGGTCGGCGTCGGTGGGATCGGCCCACATGTCGTGATTGTCGCCGCCCCAGCGAATCGGATGGACCGTTTCGCCGCCGTCGAGCGTCCGCCACATCTGGTTGCTGGGAAAGTACACCTCGTTGAAGTTGTCCGGTGAAACCATCAGGCGGGTGTAATAATGCGGGCGCTCGTTGAGCATGCGACCGTAATTCACCACGCGCCAATTCACGCCGCCGTCGTCCGACCGCCACAGCGAGCCGCGCCCGTTGCCGCCGGTTTCAAACAGCGCGTACATGCGATTGGGATTGCGTTGCGCGATGGCCACCGCCACTTTGCCGAGCGGCGATGCGGGCAGACCGTGCCCGGTCAAGCGCGTCCACGTCACGCCTTCGTCGTGCGACATCCACAGGCCGCTTCCGGGACCGCCGCTGTCCTGGCCCCACGTCTTAATCACCATCTGCCAGGTCCCGGCCAGCAGGATGCGCGGATTGTTTGGATCCATCGCGAGATCTGAGGCGCCGGTGTTTTCGTCCACGAACAGAACGCGCTTCCAAGTTTTTCCGCCATCGTCGGTGCGATAGATGCCTCGCTCTTGCTGTGGCCCGTACAACGTGCCCATCGCCGCGGCCAACACGATGTCGGGGTTGTGCGGATCGATCACGATGCGAGCGATGCGGCCGGTTTGTTCCAGCCCCATGTGATGCCAGGTCTTTCCGGCGTCGGTGGATTTGTAGATGCCGTCGCCGATGGAAACATTGCTGCGGATGAACGGTTCGCCGGCGCCCACCCAAACGATGTTGTGGTCGGATGGCGCGATGGAAATGCAGCCGATCGATTGCGCCGGCTCTTTGTCAAAGATCGGTTTCCAATTGATGCCGCCATCTTCCGACTTCCACACGCCGCCCGATGCCGCGCCGATGTAATACACATTCCAGTTCCCCGGCTCACCCACCACGGCGCTGACGCGATTTCCGCCGGGCCCGACAAAACGATATTTCAATCCGGAAAATATCGATGGATCGACCTGCGCGGGCTGTCCCAAGAGCAATGCCGCAGGAAACATCAAGACGATCATGACTGCAGTGAGGAGGATGGCAACACGATGATTTCTCTTCATAGGTTCGCTCCGACGATTTGACGAAAGTTCAAGAGTTGATTTTCTTTGGTAGCCGGGATTCGCCGCACTTTTGGCGAATCCCGGACCACGCAAACCAAATGGGACCTCCGCCCCGATCCCTCGGGAAGGAGAAGATTTCGCCGCAACCCCTTCGGGGTTGTATCGCGAGATCGATTCGATACCCAGGGTAGTCCGCCTAAGAGCCGGCGGACAACCCTGGGCTGATGGACGTTTCCCCTTCGGGGAAAAGAGACGCGAACATTCCAACGATCCTCTGCGCCATCTCCGCCCGCCGCGGCGGGCGGCTCTGCGGTGAATGACTGTCGATTAAGATTGGATCGCCCGGCGAGGAGAGCGTTCGCCGGGCCTACCAAAATCTCATTTTCTTCGCAACGCCCAATAGATCGGCAGGCCGACGATGACGATGACCAATCCCGGCCAAGTGGTCGACGGTCGATACGCAAACAGCACCACCAGGATCGCCGCGGCGCCGAGGATGTACAGCGCCGGGACGATGGGATAACCGAGCGCCTTATACGGCCGCTCGGCGTTGGGACGCGTGACGCGTAGCCGAAACAGCCCGGCGATGGTCATGATGTAAAAGATCAATGCCGCCGAGATAACGTAGTCAAGCAGGTTGCTGTAGAGATTCCCGTACTCGCCGCTCAGCGGATTGAAGGTGCGCGGCAGCACCAGCGCCGCCGCCCAGATTCCTTGCAGCCACAGCGACCATCCCGGCACTTTCGCTTTGTTCAATTGTCCGGCGGATTTGAAAAACAATCCGTCGCGCGACATGGCGTAATAGGCGCGGGGTCCCGCCAGCACCAGACTGTTGATGCAGCCAAACGTGGAGATCATGATGGCGATGGCCATGAGCGCCGTGCCCACGCCCGGGAAAACACTTTGCAGGGTGGCGGTGGCGACCCGATCCGCCGCGGCATGTTGAATAGAAGGAAGCGGCAGCACCACGAGGTAAGCGACGTTGGCCAGCAGATACAGAATGATGACCAGCGTGGTTCCGATGGCCAGCGCGAGCGGCAATGTCCGTTGCGGATTCTTCACCTCGCCGGCGGCAAACGTGATGTCGTGCCAGGAATCGGCGGAGAAGAGCGAGCCGGATTGCGAGACGCAAATCGCCACGAACAGGCCGAACGCGGTGGTCGCATCCAATCCCACCGCCAACGGTGAGAATCCTCGCGCCGACCACGGGTTTCCAAAATTCTCGTGAACGGCGTGGGTGCTCCAGCCGATGAAGATTCCCACGACGATCAATCCCAGCAGCGCGCCGGTCTTTGCCGTGGTGAAGAAGTTCTGCACAATCTTTCCGTATTCCAAGCCGCGGCTGTTGGTCCACGTGAGCAGCGCGATGACGATGATCGCCAAAAGCTGCGCGGTCGAAAGCGACACGGCGTACTCGGCGCTGACGTGATGCGGCGCGATGATGTAGCGCGACTCGGAGATGCCGGGCCACAACACACCGGTGAACCGCGCGAACGCCACCGCGACGGCGGCGATGGTGCCGGTCTGAATCACGGTGAACAGCGTCCAACCGTACAGAAAACCCCACAACGGCGAAAACGCTTCGCGCAGATAAACGTACATGCCGCCGGCGCGCGGCATCATCGAGGCCAGCTCGCCGTACGAAAGGGCGGCGGCAATGGTGAGCACGCCGGTCACAACCCAAGCGATCAACAACCATCCGGGGCTACCGATCTGCCGCGACATATCGGCGCTCACGATAAAAATTCCCGATCCGATCATCACGCCCACCACCACCATGACCGAATCGAACAGGTTTAAGCCACGCACAAATCCGGTGTCCAACACCGGCGTCGATCCGGCGGCTTCTTTCATCGCGTCAGCCATCACACCTCCAAATCAAAAAATGGAAAGCGGGGTCGAAGGGCGGCCTGGGGCCGCCCGCCGTGGCGGGCCGCGGCGAACTCATGGTTGCATCGTTTCGACCCGAAAACTCTGTCGAAAAAACGAGATTTTCGAAACTTGCTAAGCAGGGGTCGGAGCCCTCTTTGCCGGAAATTCATTCGCATCCTTCCAAGATTTGTTCTCAAATCCGGAACCTTCTCTGAAGCGCGATCCGCGGAATCATCCGTCAAAAGCGAGTGCCAAAAGACAGCGTGGCCGCATGATAATATATTGCCCGCGATATTCAATCGAAAAATGGCGGCTTCGAATGTTCGGGTAGCCGGGATTCGCCCGGTCTTCGGCGAATCCCGGACGTCCGGCATGCTCCAAAGACCAGAGCATCCCGGCTACCACATCGTCCTCGTGAAAACGGACCCGGTAGCGCAGCCGAGTTCGCTCTCAGCGCCATCGGCGCTGCGTCTCAAAGCCCAACGTTGACGCCGCGGCGAAGGACTACGTTGGGATGCAAATTGCAGTCACCTCGGAAATGAAGCCGCAACCCCGATGGGGTTGTGGCGCGTCACGGGACCGCACACCCAGGGTAGTCCGCCAGAATGCCGGCGGACAACCCTGGGCTGAAGGCCGCTGCCTCTTCGAGGCAGAAATGCTTGAGCGCCCGGCCAGGCGCGAGGGCTCAATTTCGAAAGTGGCACGGGCTTCTGGCCCACGGATCACCCTGATGCAGCGGGGCGCCACATCCAAATGAGGCCAATCCCCACGCCTCAATAATTTCTTCCTCCTCAAAATTCTCTTGTATAATCTACTTCCTCCCCGGAAGACGGTGGCTCAAGCGAAGCCGTTCTCGAAAGGCATCACATGTCGCTGGAATTGCTTTTGGTGGCTTTGATTGTAGTCGTAGCGCTGGCCGCGCTGGCGTACTTTCTTCGCAGCCAGATTCAATCGCTGCGATCGAGCGATCCGTCGACGTCTCTCCAGATTATGCAACAGCAGATCGACGCCTTGCGGCAACAATTACAGGAATCACTGTCATCCAACGCGCAGTTGATCTCCCAGCAAATGACTCAGACCATGACGAATGTGGGCGCCAATCTCAACCAAGTGACGACGCAAATTCAAAGCAGTCAGGGCGCCATCGGGCAACGGCTCGACCACGCGGCGCGGCTGGTGGGCGAAGTGCAGAATCGCCTCGGCGCGCTGGACGAAGCCTCCAAGCGCATTTTCGAAATGGGCAAGAATCTCAACGAGCTGCAGAACATTCTGCGCGCGCCGAAATTGCGCGGCGGATTGGGCGAGCTGTTTCTCGAAGATTTGCTCAACCAGATTTTTCCGCCGCATTGTTTCACCATGCAGTACGAATTCAAAAGCGGCGAGCGCGTGGATGCGGCGCTGCACGTGATGAACGGGCTTATTCCGGTGGATTCGAAGTTTCCGCTCGAAAGTTTCAAGCGCCTGATGGAAGCGGAGACCGACGAGGCGCGACGCGCGGCCCGGCGGGCCTTCTCGCAGGACGTCAAACGGCACATCGACACCGTCGCGAAAAAATACATTGTCCCGGAAGAGAAGACGATGGACTTCGCGCTCATGTACATTCCCGCGGAGAACGTCTACTACGAAACCATCATCAAAGACGAAAATCTGGGAGAAGAAAAGAGCATTGCGAGTTACGCCCTGTCGCGGCACGTGGTGCCGGTGTCGCCCAACAGTTTTTACGCCTACTTGCAAGCCATTCTGCTGGGGCTGCGCGGGCTCCACGTGGAAGAGAGCGCCCATGAGATTATCCGGGGATTGCAGCAATTACGTGGGGAGTTCGAGAAGTTTTCGGAGTTGTTTCAGTTGGTCGGCAAACATCTTGGCCACGCGCAGACGAGTTTTGCCGACGCCGACAAGCGGTTCGGCAAAGTGCAGGCGCGCTTGGAACAGACGCTGCAAGTTCCTGAAAGCTCGGCAATCGAAGCGCCTGCCGTCGTCGGGGCGTTGGAATCGCCAAGAGAGAAATTATGAAAACAATCGGAGAGATTGTCAAAGATCGAGAAGTCTATTTCGTCCGCGTCGGCCAGTCCGTGCTCGAAGTGGGAAGATACATGGCGTCGCGGAACATCGGCGCCGTGGTGGTGTTGGAAGGAGATCGGCTGGTCGGCATTTTCTCGGAGCGCGACTTGCTGAAGCGCGTCTTGGTGGCCGGACTCGATGCCGCCTCGACGCCCGTGGAACAAGTGATGACGCGCGGCCTCGCGACGGTGGAGCCCGGCGCTTCGTACGAGGACGCGATGCGCAGGATGAATCAAGTGGGTGTTCGGCATCTCCCGGTGGTCAAAAACAGCCGGTTTCTCGGTTTGGTTTCGCTGCGCGATCTGCTGCTGATCGATCGCGACGAGAAGGACCACGAGTTGAAATTGATGACGGCGTACATTCATTTCGTTCCGCCGCAGCCGTAAGGGAGCCAAGGGGTCATGCGCCTGATTGCTCATCGCGGCTATTCGGCCGTCGCGCCGGAAAACACCCGGACCGCATTCGAAGCGGCCATCCGGGTCGGCGCGACCGCGCTGGAATGCGACTTGCAAAGAACGCGCGACGGTCGGATCATCGTTCTGCACGACGCCACCTTGAACCGCACCACCAACTGTCGCGGCGCCGTGAGACGAAAAACCCTGGCGGAACTGCGGACCGTTTCGTTTGGGTATGAAAAGAAATTCGGCTCGCGCTTTGTGAAAGAGGGGCCGCTGACCTTTCACGATTTGCTGAAGCTGGTGAAAGGGCGCGCGCACCTGTATGCCGAAATCAAGCGCGAATGTCTGACGCGCCAGGGCGATGAACTTCGCGAGATGCTTCGTCTGGTTCGCTCCTTGCGCATGCAAGACGAGGTGACGTTCATTTCCTTCGAGTGGAGCGCGCTCGCATCGCTTCGCTCCCGGAATTCCGATGTACACTTAGGCTTGCTCTTCGATCGTTATCGTCCGGCCAGACTGTGGACGACCGCCGAAAAGATCCGAGCGCGTTTTTTAATAGGACAGGCGAATGTGGTGGAACAACAAACAACGTTGGTCGAGGACACTCATCATCGAGGAATGGAACTGGGGGTGTACACGGTCGATGACTGTGCCCGTTTACGGAGGCTGCGGAAATTGGGAATCGATGCCGCCGCCACCAATCGAGTCGGAGAACTCCTGCTGAGGTTCTGCGAAGAGATGGAGCAGTTCCGTGTAGGTTGACGGGACACCGTCATTCATGATAGAGAAGCTTCCTGCTTTTCAGCAGAGAGCGCCCTCTCGGGCTCTGACCCCCCATCCATTCACACCAAGGGAGTATTATGTTCAAAGCCGTTCAGAAGGAGTTTCACCGCTTCGTCGAAGATTTTTTGGCGGATTTTTTTGCCGCGCATCCCGAAGCCGCCACGGCCACGGGGATTCACGAATACGATCACGAAATTTCCGATCTCTCGCGTCGGGGCATCGAACGCGACACCCGCCGGCTCTCCAAAGCGTTCTCCCGGATGGAAAAATTGGAACAGCATCTGGGGCCCTGTGGACTCGACCACCTGCCGCCCGCCTTCCGATTAGAATTCCAGTTGGTGAAGGGAACCATCGAAGCCGCCTTGTTCGACGTTCGCGAAATTCGGCCATGGCAGCGCGATCCCACCCACTACAACAACCTGCTCCATCACTCTTTGTTTC